>NZ_JACAPA010000038.1:0-86510 GCF_013385945.1 Pantoea sp. B9002 | reverse complement strand
AGTTTTTGTTGACCGCTACACTGCTGCACCTGTTGCATCCATTCCGGGTATTACCAAGTAAGCAACTCAAGAGGCTCAAGGTTAGCTGCTCGCCAGCTCACAGCGGGCCTCTTCATGATGCCTATTTAATCAATTACGGCAACACTACAAGGATTCTGCGTGAACTCCTTAGGGTCTGCCCATCAGAATCCAAGGAGGACTCTCTCTATGAATCGTTACATTATCCCAATCACAAGGCGGATGATGCCCTTACTGAGGTCATTAGGCTTCTCTCGTGACCATCTGCGCAGGGCCTTTATGGCTCCTGAGGACACCACTAAGGTCCATGCTGTGCGCTGCTTTAATCTTGTTGCTAATGGGTTATCTAAGCGAGTCTCTGGGATGAGCCCGTCTGAATATGATGATTACCTTAGCTTTGCCTTGTGGTGCGCCCTGAGCGGACCTAAGGACCCTGTATGACCCTCATAGGATTGCTCATCACAATCATACAGTTCGTCATAGCATGGCTGAATGGTCGCAAGGGATGTCAGTCATATTAAACCTTGAGTGTCAACTGTGTTTTCTAAAATCATCACTATAGGGAGAGGCTTAGTCTTCCCTCAAATATCCCAGAGTGAATCTCAATTGGCTGACGTATGAACATCCTAATGAGCTTTACCAAACGGCTATCCGATGGAAAGGAGAGACTTACAGATTGACTTCTGTGAGCACTGTAAGAATACCAAGGCTATCTGACTGGATAGCATAGAGCGGAGATTGAGGCCATCCGTTGACCATAGAAGACCCGAGGGGGCGACTGTGGAAACTCTATGATTCTTACAGGAGGCCGGAAGTCATCCCAGAGTGAAAACTCATTGACTTCTATATGAACATACCCTTAAGAGGTTCCCCACTGCCGTGGGTGCTCATGGCTTATCAGACCATGATTATCATCTAACAAGATAGAACCTTAAGGCATAAAGACTCTTCAAGCCCTCACCAAGCCATACTCTAATGGACTCCTGAGGCTATCCTGAGCGGTCCTCATTAAGCTCCTGTTTATGGAAGGGTGATTATCAATATCAACCCTAATCATAAGGGTCATTAGTAGCCTAAAAGCTTTGGTCATTGGGTATACATTTAGGCTTCCAAGTGATGATGTTAATGAATCGTTATGGTCTCTTTAAGAATCCGCTATAAAAATCTGAGAGGGTATCTCAATATTCATTCCTGAGTATTTACCCCCGTAGGCCCGCTGTGAGCTGGTCTGAAGGTCTTTATTTTAGCGTTACGTTATAACATAAAGGTGGGGCTCAAGAGTCTATGGGTGACAGTGGGGTGACACAAAGGTGACACAAGAAGTGGCACAAAGGGCTTGCCTTATGTGCTCTGAGAGCCTTATTCTGTGGGTCCTCACTAAGATTATCCCTCTGCTCAGTCCTTCTGAGACGTCTGGACATGAAGGACTCCGTTAGCAAAGTATCGTGTCGCTCTCAAGTGACACGTAGTGTTCATCTATTCTATATGATCGATGGGCTGTGATTCGACTCACATTGTGAATGTGATGTTAATTATTTTCCTGCGCCTGTTTCTCCAGGCGTGAATCTTTCAGCGCTTCTTTCACCCGTTTCAAATTTTCACGGAAAGCGGCGCCGCGCTCAAGGGTAAACCCTGTCGCCAGAACATCAATCACGGTTAATTGTGCGAGGCGGGAAACCATTGGCAGGTAGATATCGGTATCTTCGGGTACGTCGAGCGTCAAAGCCAGCGTGGCTTCCGCCGCCAGCGGGGAACCCGGAGAAGTGATAGCCAGCACAGTGGAAGCGTTTACACGCGCCAGGCGAGCCAGTTCTACCATATTTTTGGTGCGACCAGTATGTGAGATGAGAACAAACACATCGTTTGGACCACTATTTATGCAACTCATGCGCTGGATCACAATATCCTCTGACCAGATGACCGGCAGATTAAATCGCAAAAATTTATTGGTGGCGTCATGTGCCACCACGGCGGAGGCACCAAGGCCAAAAAAGGCAATTTTATGCGCGTTTGACAGCGCCTGAACCGCCTGACGAATCACCTGTGAGTTGAGTTGCTGGCGGACGCGGCTGAGGCCGGCTAATGCGGAATCAAAAATTTTGTGGCTATAACTTTCCACACTGTCATTTTCTTCCACATCGCGGCTCACCCAATTCGGGCTTTTGACCAGGCTCTGCGCGAGTTGCAATTTGAAGTCAGGGAAGCCGCGCGTGCCCATACGATGGCAGAAGCGATTCACCGTCGGTTCGCTGACGTCAGCGGCGCGAGCCAGCGTGGCGATGCTGGAGTGCATCGCCTGTTGCGGCGCGGCAAGAATCTGCTCTGCGACTTTACGTTCTGATTTGCTTAACGCATCGAGTTGCGCCTGAATCTGTTCCAGCATGGTTTAACCTAATGAGCGTCAATCACTTTTCCGCGTTCATCAATCAATGAAATCGCTGCCAATTCACAAGAATATACCGTGTAATAGCCCCTCGCACGCAGCGGAGGACAAATGTAAACGCGAATTTTTTGCGATACTTTGATCGCTGACGTGTTTTGCCACGACAAATATCGAAACAGAAAATGTGCTCAAATGGCACGCTACAACACACGTAACACCTTTATTACGTTCACAGTTAACGCCAGCAAAACGCTGCGTCCGGGTTGTCCTGGACCCGCTAAAAACGTACATTGTGCTGTAAGAAAATTACAATAAGGACCCGGCGTGATGAGAACGCTCAAGCCGGGTATATCCTGCAACGAGGAGAGGAAAATGGCGGTTACACAAACAGCCCAGGCATGCGATCTGGTGATTTTCGGTGCCAAAGGCGATCTTGCGCGCCGTAAACTGTTGCCATCACTGTATCAGCTGGAAAAAGCCGGTCAGATTCATGAAACCACTCGCATTATTGGCGTGGGTCGCGCGGATTGGGATAAAGCCGCGTATACCAAAGTGGTACGTGAAGCGCTGGAAACCTTCATGAAAGAGAAGATCGATGAAGCGCTGTGGGACACCCTCAGCAGCCGTCTCGACTTCTGTAACCTCGACGTAAATGACACCTCGCATTTCACCAAACTGGGCAAAATGCTTGACCAGAAAAACCGTGTCACCATTAACTACTTCGCCATGCCGCCAAGCACCTTTGGCGCGATTTGTGACGGTCTGGGCGCCGCCAAGCTGAACGCCAAACCGGCACGCGTGGTGATGGAAAAGCCGCTCGGCACCTCATTGGAAACCTCGCAAGAGATCAATGACAGCGTCGGCAAATATTTTGAAGAAGGCCAGGTTTTCCGTATTGACCACTATCTCGGTAAAGAGACGGTGCTCAACCTGCTGGCGCTGCGTTTTGCCAACTCCATCTTCGTCAACAATTGGGATAACCGCACCATCGATCACGTGCAGATCACCGTGGCGGAAGAGGTGGGCATCGAAGGCCGTTGGGGTTACTTCGACAAAGCCGGCCAGATGCGTGACATGATCCAGAACCACCTGTTGCAGATCCTCACCATGATTGCCATGTCGCCGCCGTCCGATCTGAGCGCAGATGCAATTCGTGATGAGAAAGTGAAAGTGCTGCGCTCACTGCGCCGTATCGATCAAACCAATGTGCGCGAAAAAACCGTACGTGGTCAGTACACCGCCGGCTTTGTGCAGGGCAAGAAAGTGCCAGGTTATCTGGAAGAAGAGGGCGCTAACAAGCAGAGCGCCACGGAAAGCTTCGTTGCTATCCGCGTGGATATCGATAACTGGCGTTGGGCTGGCGTGCCGTTCTATCTGCGTACCGGCAAGCGCTTGCCAACTAAATGCTCTGAAGTGGTGGTGTACTTCAAAAATCCTGAGATGAACCTGTTTAAGGATTCGTATGCTGAACTGCCGCAGAACAAGCTGACCATTCGTCTGCAGCCGGACGAAGGCGTGGATATCGAAATCCTGAACAAAGTGCCGGGACTCGACCACAAGCATAAACTGCAAACCACCAAGCTGGATCTGAGCTACTCCGAAACCTTCAACCAGTCGCATCTGGCCGATGCATACGAACGTCTGCTGCTGGAAACCATGCGCGGCATTCAGGCGCTGTTTGTGCGTCGTGATGAAGTTGAAGCGGCGTGGGGCTGGGTGGATTCGATCATTGATGCCTGGAACGCCGATGCCGAAGCGCCGAAGCCGTATCAGGCGGGGACATGGGGACCGGTTGCCTCTGTCGCGATGATTACCCGCGATGGCCGTTCCTGGAACGAGTTCGAATAAAGACCTAATGCTGAGCCCGCCAAATGTGCGGGCTTTTTTTCGTCCAAAATTCATTTTTCTTAAAAGTGAACCTGAGTTTCAAAAAATTTTGATATCCGATGGACGCCGCTCCAGCCGATCTTGTATGGTAGAGCCCAATTATTGACAGCGTGGCTGTACGCCGGGCTGATGCAACTAAGGAAACGTGATGAAAAACTGGAAAACAAGTGCTGAACAGATCCTGAAAACTGGCCCGGTCGTGCCGGTCATCGTGGTGAACAAGCTGGAACACGCCGTGCCGATGGCGAAAGCGCTGGTGGCTGGCGGTGTGCGCGTGCTGGAAGTTACGCTGCGGACGCCGGTGGCGATGGACGCGCTGCGTGCAATGATTAAAGAAGTACCGGAAGCGATTGTCGGTGCGGGCACGGTGATCAATACCCAGCAATTGAAAGAAGTGACAGACGCCGGTGCGCAGTTTGTCATCAGCCCAGGATTGACGGAATCGCTGCTGAAAGCCGCGGTTGAAGGTCCGGTGCCATTAATTCCAGGTATCAGCACGGTTTCAGAACTGATGACCGGCATGGATTACGGCCTGCGTGAGTTCAAATTCTTCCCGGCGGAAGCCAATGGTGGCGTGAAAGCATTATCAGCGATTGGCGGTCCATTCCCGCAGGTGCGTTTCTGCCCAACCGGCGGCATCTCGCCAGCCAACTACCGTGACTATCTGGCGCTGAAAAGCGTGCTGTGCATTGGCGGTTCGTGGCTGGTACCGAATGATGCGCTGGAAAGTGGTGACTGGGATCGTATTACACGTCTGGCGCGTGAAGCGGTTGAAGGCGCTCGCGTATAACGGTGTTTATCGGTCGCCATAAATGGCGACCCTACGGTAATGTGGCGGTTTTTTTGTAGGGTGCGCATTCATGCGCACCTTCATACATCTGCAATTTATTGCTTAATTGAGCGGCATAACGCCATTAATGGCGAGCACACTTAACCTTCAACTTTCACCGCTGCCGCACTGCCCACGGCGCGCGCGATAGCGTCATCGGTGTTTTCACCGGTTGCCAAAGCCACACCCAAACGGCGCTGACCGGCGATTTCCGGCTTACCAAACAGGCGCAGCTGCAATCCAGCACCCAGCGCGGCTTCGATATTCCCGAACACGACGTTCTGGCTATTCAGCTCAGGCAAAATCACTGCCGACGCGGCGGGACCGTATTGACGAATGCCGCCAATTGGCAGACCGAGGAAGGCACGCACATGCAGCGCGAACTCGGAGAGATCCTGCGAGATCAGCGTGACCATGCCGGTATCATGCGGACGCGGCGACACTTCGCTGAACACCACTTCATCACCACACACGAACAGCTCCACGCCAAACAAGCCGTATCCACCGAGTGCTTTCACCACGTTAGCGGCGATATCCTGCGCGCGTTGCAACGCCAGTTCACTCATCTGCTGCGGCTGCCAGGATTCACGATAATCGCCATCTTCCTGACGATGACCAATCGGCGCACAGAAGTGAATGCCATCTACCGCGCTGATGGTCAGCAGGGTGATTTCGAAATCAAACTTCACCACGCCTTCAACGATCACGCGGCCCGCACCGGCACGTCCGCCTTGCTGCGCATAATCCCAGGCTTTGTCCAGCTGGCTGGCTTCGCGAATAAAGCTCTGGCCTTTACCGGATGAGCTCATCACCGGCTTAACGATGCACGGGAATCCAATCGTCTCAGCCGCGGCCACAAAATTCTCTTTGCTGTCAGCAAACTGGTAAGTCGAGGTCGGTAACGACAACTCTTCCGCCGCCAGACGGCGAATGCCTTCGCGGTTCATGGTCAGACGTGCGGCGCGTGCAGTCGGCACCACTTTCTGACCTTGCGCTTCCAGCTCCAGCAGTTTTTCGGTGGCGATGGCTTCAATTTCTGGCACCACGAAGTGCGGCTTTTCCTGAGCAATCAGTGCGGCCAGCGCGTCGCCGTCCAGCATGTTGATCACATAGCTGCGATGCGCCACGTGCATCGCCGGGGCATCGGCGTAACGATCCACCGCGATCACTTCCACACCAAGACGCTGGCACTCGAGTGCCACTTCTTTGCCTAATTCGCCTGAACCTAACAGCATGACACGCGTAGCGGCAGGGCGCAGCGCGGTTCCAAGAGTCGTCATAATTTCACCTTAGCAGTCAAAATGCGCGCGCAGTATAAACGAAAACGTTTGCGTACTCACGCTTTCGCCACGATCAGGTTTGCCATACTTTTCCCGCTCTGACGTTAACTGACACAGCCTGCGGCAGCATGGAGAACGGAAAATTAAACAGGAGTTAAACGATGAGCAATTGGTTGCAGCAAATTCAATCGGTGCTGGCGAAAAAGGGCGGTAACGGAAAGTCGGGCGGCTTGAGTGACATGCTGGCACCCGGCGCATTGGGCGGACTGGCGGGATTCCTGGTCGGCAGCAAATCCACGCGTAAGCTACTGACCAAATATGGTGGCAAAGCCTTGCTGTTGGGCGGCGGCGCGGCGGCGGGCGCACTGCTGTGGAGCAAGTACAAACAGCGCATACGTGAAACCCATCAGGACGATGCGGGCTTCGGCCAGTTGCAAACGCCGATGGATCAACGCGCAGAGCGGCTAGTCACGGCGCTGGTGTTCGCGGCGAAAAGTGATGGTCATATTGACGATCAAGAGCGTGCCGCAATTGAGCAAAACATCCAGCAGGCCGGCTACGGCGCACAAGCCGAAGCGCTGATTCAGCAGGCGATGAATCGCCCGCTCGATCCCAACTGGCTGGCCGCCGATGTCAAAAACGAAGAAGAGGCGCTGGAACTCTATTTCCTCAGCTGCGCAGCCATTGATGTCGACCACTTTATGGAGCGCAGCTATCTCTCCGCGCTCGGCGATGCGCTGAAAATTCCCCAGGATGTGCGCGACGGTATCCAGCGCGATATCGACGCGGAAAAAGCCGCCTAATCCCGTTCGAAGGTTGCATCCGCAGCCTTCGCTTTTCATGTTTGGCTTACCCTGCGTAAAGTGATGCTGCGTGCAGCTTGGCATCGCGCACGATTAGTGCCACGCTTGCTGAATGTTGTCCTTCAGGGAGAAGAGCCTAATGAATCAGCCACACGCGAAAAAAATTCCCCATGCCATGAAGCTGCACGGTGAAACGCGCATCGATAATTATCACTGGTTACGTGATGACGACCGCGAAAATCCAGAGGTGCTGGCCCATCTGCACGCCGAGAATGATTACGGCCGTGCGATGATGGCGTCGCAGAATCCGCTGCAGGAACGGGTGCTGAAAGAGATCGTCGACCGTATTCCGCCGCAGGATCACTCGGTGCCCTATGCGAAAAACGGTTATCGCTATCAAAGCCGCTATGAAGTGGGCAATGAGTATCCGGCTTATTTCCGTCAGCCAGTAGACGCGCCAGCTGATGAGCCGTGGCAGCTGTTGCTTGATGGTAACCAACGCGCCGCGCACAGTGATTTTTACACCATGGGCGCGCTGGCGATTACGCCGGACAATCAGGTGATGGCCTTAGCGGAAGACTTCCTGTCGCGCCGCCAATACGGCATTCGCTTCCGTAATCTGCAGAGCGGCAGCTGGTATCCGGAAGTGCTGACTAATGCGTCATCCAGCGTGGCCTGGGCCAACGATTCCCGCACGCTCTATTACGTGCGTAAGCATCCGAAAACGCTGCTGGCGTATCAGGTGTGGCGTCATGAACTGGGACATCCGCAATCTGACGATCAGCTGGTGTATGAAGAGAATGATGACTCTTTCCACCTCAGCGTGCACAAAACCACTTCCGAGCACTTCATTCTGATTGCGTTGTACAGCACCAACACCAGCGAGATTTTGCTGATCGATGCCGAATATCCGGATGCGCAGCCACAAACCTTTTGTCCGCGTCGCCGCGACCACGAATACAGCATCGATCACTACAATCATCAGTTCTACATCCGTTCAAATCGTGACGGCAAAAATTTCGGCCTCTATCGCAGCGCGTGGCTGGCAGAAGCGCGCTGGCAATCGCTGATCCCGGCGCGTGACAACGTGGTGCTGGAAGATTTCCAGCTGTTCCGCCATTGGCTGGTAGTCGAAGAGCGTCAGCACGGCGTCAACACCTTGCGGCAGATAAACTGGGAGAGCGGCGAAAGCTTTGGTATCGCCTTCGACGATCCCGCCTATGTCACCTGGCTTGCCTACAATCCTTCGCCGGAAAGCGACACCTTGCGCTACGGCTACTCTTCAATGACCACGCCGACCACCTTGTTTGAACTGAACATGGAAACCGGCGATCGTCGCGTGCTGAAGCGCACGCCGGTGCCGGGCTTCAAATCTGAGGATTACAAAAGCGAGCATCTGTGGATCACGGTGCGCGATGGGACCGAAGTTCCGGTTTCGCTGGTCTATCACCACAAGCATTTCCAGCGCGGCAACAATCCGTTGCTGGTGTACGGTTACGGCGCTTACGGCAGCAGCATGGATGCCAGCTTTGGCACCAGCCGCATCAGCTTGCTGGAGCGCGGCTTTGTCTACGCGATAATTCACGTGCGCGGCGGCGGCGAGCTCGGCCAGCAATGGTATGACGGTGGCCGCCTGAAGAATAAAATTAACAGCTTCACTGATTTTATTGATGTCACCGAAGCGCTGGTGGCGAAAGGTTACGGTCATCGGCAGCAACTCTACGCAATGGGCGGCAGCGCAGGAGGACTACTGATGGGCGGCGTGGTGAACATGGCACCGGATCTGTTCCACGGCGTGGTGGCGCAGGTGCCGTTTGTCGATGTGGTGACGACGATGCTCGATCCGACGATTCCGCTGACCACCGGCGAATACGATGAGTGGGGCAATCCCGAACAGGCGGAGTTCTATCACACCATTCGCCAATACAGCCCGTATGACAACATCGAGGCCAAAGCCTATCCGCATTTGCTGGTCACCACCGGCCTGCACGATTCGCAGGTGCAGTATTGGGAACCGGCTAAGTGGGTGGCGAAACTGCGCGAGCTGAAAACCAACGATTCGCTGCTGTTGCTTTGCACCGAGATGGATTCTGGCCACGGCGGCAAATCGGGGCGTTTCAAAGCGTATGAAGGTGTGGCGCAGGAGTTCACCTTTCTGATCGGCCTGGCGCAGGGCAGCTTACCAGACCGCGTCGATTACTGATCGCTCTTCACGTACTTGCGCAGCGCCTGCCTTAACGGTGGGCGCAAATCGCGCACATTTTCCAGCACCCAACGCAGATAGCCGGGATCTTTCCGCGCAATGCTGCCAATACTCTGACCGCGATATTTGCCGAACGGGAATACATCGCCGCTCACGGGCGCGGGCTGGCATAAATTCGCCATCTGCTCGGCGTTCCAGCCGGAGGTTTCCATAATGCGGATCAGCAGCGCAGCGGTAACGTAGCAGTCATACAATGCGCGGTGCGCGTGCAGTTCGGCCGGTGGTGTGACATCCAGCTTCAGGCTGTGGCGCAGTGCCTGATTGCCATATTTAATGCCTGGCCACAGCTGACGCGCCAGCGTCATGGTGCAGATCCATTCGCCCGGCATAGTGGGCAACATGCGGCGATCAAAACTGGCGTTGTGCGCCACGTAATGCGGACTGCCATGATAGCGGCCAATCGCTTCTTCGATAGTGGGTTTGCCCACCACCATCGCTTCCGTAATGCGATGTACCGCCATCGCCTGACGACTGATTGGGCGATCCGGGCAGATTAAGTCGCTCATCGGATTGACGATCTGGCCATCAATGACATCCACCGATGCCACTTCCACCACGCCGCCCTGCAGGCCGCAGGTTTCGGTATCAATAACACGTAACATAAATTACTTCTGCTTAGGTTCGTAGGGCAGGCGCGACAGGCTAAGCGAAGCCTGGCGATAGTTCATTAAGCGCTGACGAAACCAGTCACGCAGCGCTTCGGGTTGCTCGCGTTCAACCATTTCGGCAATCACCGGCATATTGTAGCGCTCTTTAAATGCAACGCCCGCGGCGGCCAGATCGACATTGACTTTGTCTTTCTCTTCCTGCGAGAGCAGGGCAAGGTTTTGGCTCATGCTTTTCTCCTGATAAACAGGGGCAAAAGTAATGGTTTCGGACCCTGGGATCAAGCGGATTGGATCGCACCGCAAGTCTCGACACCTGCGGATCGGCGGCGTATCCTGCTGCCACGTTTGCGGTGGTTTGCCGCATTTAAAAGGGAAGAAGTCATGAAGAAAACTGCGTTCAACTCTGTCGTCGCGCTACTTCTGGCGTCATCAACGCTGGCCTTCAGCCAGGTTGCCATGGCGCATGCTCACCTGAAAACCCCGGTCCCAGCCGACAAAGCGGTGGTGGAAACCTCCCCGCAGAATTTAACGCTGACCTTTACCGAAGATGTTGAAGCGGCATTCAGTGGCGTGGATGTGCTCAATGCACAACATCAACCGGTAGCCGTCGGGAAAGCCAAACTCAACGATAAACAACACGATCAGCTGATTGTGCCGATCAGCCAGCCGCTGCCGTCGGGCAACTATCAGGTGAACTGGCATGTGCTGTCCGTTGATGGGCATAAAACCAAAGGTAGCTACACCTTCAGCGTGAAGTGACTGATGAGTTTGAGCACGTTGTGGATTGGCCTGCGGGCGCTGCATTTTATGTCGGTGCTGCTGCTCGCCGGTAGCGCCTTCTATACCGCGCTGCTGGCGCCGCGCCGCTATCGTCCGCTGCTATCACAGCGTTTAGGTTTAATTTTACATACCAGCGCGCTGTTGAGTTTGTTCAGCGCCCTGTTGATGCTGGCAACGCAAACCGGCTTGATGAGCGGCGACTGGCGAAATGTCAGTGATAGCGCAACCTGGCAGGCGGTTCTCAGCACGCGCTTCGGCCAGGTTTGGCGTTGGGAAATCGCTTTCGCACTGCTGAGCACGTTGGCGCTACTGCTGCGTGGCACACTGCGGCAAAATCTGCTGCTGTGCAGCGGCCTGTTGCAGTTGGTGGCTCTAGCCGGTGTTGGCCACGCCGCGATGCGCGATGGCTGGCCCGGATTGCTGCAACAAGGCAATCACGCGCTGCATTTGATTGCGGCTGCATTCTGGGCGGGCGGATTACTGCCGCTGTTATTGCTGATGCGTGAAGCGCGGCAGATTGCTTTTCGCACCGATGCGATTCGCTGCATGATGCGCTTCTCGCGTTACGGCCACCTGGCGGTGGCGCTCGCGCTGCTGACGGGCATCATAAATAGCGTGCTGATTGCCGGTTCGCCGTTGCATTGGCAAGCCACGCCGTGGAGCGAGCTGCTGGTGGTGAAAGTGCTGCTGGTCATGCTGATGATCGCTATTGCGCTGACCAATCGCTATCTGCTGGTGCCGCGCTTTCGCCTGGCAGCCAGTAACGCAGCGCATCTGTTTATTCGCCTGACGCAGCTTGAGCTGCTGCTGGCCATTATTGTAATTGGGTTGGTGAGCGTGTTTGCCACGCTGTCACCGGCCTGAATGTGTCATTCAAGAAGATGAAATGAGGTCGATATTTTGCTGAAGAAACTGATTCCAGCTTGCGTATTGATGGCGCTGTGCAGCCAGGCGATGGCGGCACAGATTATTACCGTCAGCCGTTTTGAGATTGGAAAAGACAAATGGCCCTTCACCCGCGAAGAGGTGATGTTGACCTGCGAGAAAGACGGCGCGCTGTTCGCGATTAATCCGGGCACTTTGTTGCAGTATCCGCTCAACGATAAAGCCTTTGCGCGCAAAACTGCCGGGCAGGGCACGCTGCAATCCATCGATACCATCGTCGCGGTTGATAAAGCCCATCCAGGCCAAAAAATGAGTCTGCAGCCGATCATCGATCGCGCCCAGCAACTGTGCGGTAAGTAATCCCCCTTATTTTTCAGGCGTAGCGCACATTTCTGCCGCTACGCTTGCTTCTTCGATCTGTCTGCACGATCACAGAGTTGTCACCTTTCGCGACCAAACCGCACGATTGGCTGGAAAACCAGCAATCCTGGTCTACCTTTAAATGGCAAGGCGTCCTCGCCTGCAAAAATGCCAACTTTTAGCGCACGGCTCTCAAAGAGCCATTTCCCTGGACCGAATATAGGAATCGTATTCGGTCTTTTTTTATGTGTTTGATTTATAACGAAATATAATCACTCGTCCGAAAATGTCCGAATTTTGTCCGAAAATATGATATCCGGTTTAAATCATCACGTATTCCTGACCGCGCGAATCTAAATACTTTTTGGTCATCGACATGTTTTTATGTCCGAGCAACCTTTGAGCGAAATCCTCTCCATTTTCTACGGCATAAAGCCGACTTGCAAGGCTTCTGATTTCGTGAAAAGAGGGCGGGTTATTGCCGAACTGTATGCCGCTTAATTCCCTCGCTTCAGCAAAAGCACTTGTGATGGCGTCTGGCATAACTGGACCCGGCTTCCTTCCTCCTTTCCTCACCGATGAATAAATGATGTGATCGGATGGGTTGCCTGCCCGGCATTTCTCAATGACGCCTTCCAGGTTGATTCCAACTGCTTGCAATGTCAGAGTTAATGGAACGGCTAACATATGGCCGGTCTTGCCTTGAGTAATGAAAAGCCGATCCTCCCGAACGTCGCTGAACGTCATCCGTGAGATATCTTCGCGTCGCTGCCCTGTCAATAATGCGAGGTTCATCGCCGACCCCAGCCAGCCACCAATCTCTTCAGCAGCAGACCTTATTGCAATGAACTGCTCGATTGTCATCCTCTCTCGCTTAACTTCTGGCGCTGGCGTCTTGGTGGGTTCCGCTGGATTGCGATCAATCACACCTTCAACGACAGCCTCTCGAAAAACGTCCAACAGCAATGATCGGAGTGCAACCGCCATGCTTCTCTTTCCACATTCGACATACGTTTCAAGGAATACGGCTATGTCTCTGGTAGTGATGGCCTCGATAGCTTTGCGGCCGAACTCATGCTGAAGGGTGGATAGTTGGTTGGATCGGATTTTCATGGTGTTAGGCTTGAGCTGCCGTCGCTCCAGAATGACACTGTAACGCTCCAGCCATTTGCTAAAGGTAAATGTGGGCGCCTCCTTCAATCTGTCGAGAAGTGCGGATGGAAGGTAGTTTTCCTCAATATAGCTGTTGGCTTCGATCGCCTGCGATACTGCCTCCCTGCGCGATATGCGTCCCAGCGAGAGCTCCTGCCCCGTAACCGGATTTCGCCAGTAATAACTCTGTCTGGTTTTGCGGTATGTCAGGTTCCTTGGCAGATTAGCGTCGTACCGTTCCGGCCTGTTCGACATGTTTTAACTTCTCCAGCAGAGACCCCTTTCTGGGTGGTTTTTGATGTGCGGGTTTTCGAACCATTTTGCTTTTGCGTGGATCGACATAAATCGAGTCCGGCTCAAGCATGTACTCTCTGCCGTGCAATTCGGGGCATGGGTAAATTCTACCCTCACGCACCCAGCGGCGGAGTGTTGAAAGAGAAGGTGGCTTTGAGTAAGTCACATTTGCCCACTCAAGCAGATTAATTAGCTTTGCCATTTTACCTCCGGAACGTTTTACCAGGTTTTGAGCGCAAATTAACGCAAGTTTTCATGATGTCGGTATATAGCAACAATCCCACCCAATCAGAGCAAATGTGAACATATAGCCACACTCACTCCTTAGGTGGTTTGCCGAGGATAAAAGCGATGATTACTGCAGCGAGAAGGCTGAAATCGATGATGACCTCAGCCGGGGTGATGTCTTCGCAGGTGGTGGTCATTCACTGCCTCAACTCCTTTTCAATCTGACGCACGTAGTGAACCAGCCAGGCTTTGGGCCGGAACGTATTTGGCGGCAGGCAGTTTATGGTTTTGGCGTGTTTATCAAGAAGTGTGGTGATGATGCGGTCGTGCTCTGATTTGGGCTTGCCGTCAATGGCGGTGAGTATTTCCGTTCTGCACTTACGCGCTACGGCCCTTAACGCGTTTTCAGTCTGCGGCGTCATGCCACCTTTCTGTGCTGCTGAGCCCGCTCAATGCGCTCATAATCATCTTTGCATTCAGGGCAGCAGAAGAAGCCCTTATCCACTTTCTCGCCGCAGTAATGGCAGGCGCCGGTGAACGTCATGCTCGGCCTTTCTCTGTTGGCCAGCGCTATCTCAATCATTCTCTGCTCAAGTTCTGCTGCTTCATCTATCGGATCTGGATGTGTCATTTCGGTTTCCTATAGGCAATAAAAAACCGCCTCAGTGGGCGGCTTCTGCGGTTTTCTTAGCTTCATGCCTTCTTCGTATTTCAATCATCCTGATGTAAAAGTCATACAACTCTTTGCGCATGCTGTGTTTCATTTCATCAGGTAGCGGCTCTTGCAATTTCATCCAGGCATCTAATTGAGGCTTGCACTTCACATAAGCTTCATCAACTACCTTCTGTGCCGGGATATCTGACGTTATGTAGGGTATCGTGTGATCATTCAAGCAACGAACCTCTGGAGTATAAAAGGCTTGATCGCCCGCAATAGCAGCACCCGATACCGTAATCATTGATATTAAAATCCATTTCACAGCTTACTTATCCTCCTTCATATATACCGGGTCCGATCCCCGTGGAAATTTCATCGACTCCTGTCGGTAAAACTTTAACCTATCCTGAAAGTATTCTCGCCACTGCACCGGCTGCTGCATCTCAACTTCCATAGCGATAACCGGCAGATTCATACGCTCTTTGAATGCAACTCCTGACGCTGCTTAATCGACGTTTATCTTGTCGCGCTCTTCTCTGCTGCGTGCTGCTAAGTTGTGTGACATGGCGAATCCTCCTGGATGGAGTATATCGCTATGGTGTCAGAGGGGAAGTGCTGGAGGTTCAGGAAGCAACATCCAGTGAGTGATGTCGGGCGGGGCGGTTCTGTACGTATCCGTTACTAGCTCGCCGCAATCGTAATGCATTGTCCATATGACGCCGTCAGCATCGATACCAAGGCAAAGAGTGTCATCATCAGGCATCCGCTCGCTACATTTCACCCACTCTGCACCACCTGTGGCACATATAGGCTCTATTGGTGCTGTGTGTGGGGCGGAGGGTGCTGCATCCGCTAGGATTGACCTGACTGCGTTGAATGCTGGAGTAACAAACTCCACGTCCTCCGGGCAAACGGCGTCAAGGTTGTTAAGCGTGTCGCCCATGAATTCCATCGCCTGCAAAGCCAGATTTAGAGATCGCCTAGCATCATCAGGCAACTTCAAAGCCGGGCTTGCAGGTTGGGTGAGTGCTGCAAGTTGCTCCGCCAAGCCCCGAATGTCGTTGATAAATTTCTGCGCACTCTCATCGGTGGCTGCATGACGAACATCGACGCACGTCAGGCAAATGCGGTCGATTAATTGCTCTTCGGTCATCATGATGTCACTCCGTTCAGGCTGATTCGCTCGAATCCATTGTTTGAGATAAGCATTGGACCGCCTTCGTCGTCGTAGATGACACTATTGCGCCCATCGGTCCATGCGATTTTGCATTTCATGCACTGGTTTTTGCTTCGGTCTGTAAAGCGAACATAAACCCAGTTACTCGCGCTAAGACTCGCCAGCGCCACTCTCGCCATATCCACCACCCAATCCAGATGGTCTTGCGGATTGGCGATAAAGTCTTCGCAATGTGCTTTTAGTTGCTGGTTAGTCATGGGTGGCTCCCTTGCTGATGATTTCCAGCCCATCGCTCAACTGGACACAAACACGTTCACCTTTGTCATCATCAGGAATAGTGATGAAGCTTTCCGGGTTAAGGTTTTGTATCGATGAGTAAGCCATATATTCCTTACCGATTGTCATGTCTCTCATGCAGTCTCGGGCCATTTCATCTTCGCTTTTTCTGGTGTACTTAACTAAAAGTGGATAACGTTTCATCACTCTTTCCCCTCATTCGCCAACCGGGTACAGGCCAGCGTCGATTAATCTGGCGCGGCGCTGTGCCGCCTCTGTGTTTATGCGCTGACTGTCATCTGTCGCCATGCCGAAAGCTCGCCATGAAACGACGATCGCCTTCGGGTTCTTTTGCGTTGTGCGCTTGGTGCTGACCAGCGTGTAGGTGTAGTCGGTGCAGGCATCGACCGGCACCGGGTTGCTGGCGGCAATTACCGCCGTCTCACCGCGCAGGCATCCACGCATCAGGCTATTGAACTGACCGAGCGACATATGAAAAAGGGCGCTTAATTCGCGCCCTGTCATTGGATTTTTACTGAGTTGCCACACGACCTTTTCTTTAAAGCCGCTGTTCGGATGTTGGTTGCGGCGGTAGTGGGGTTGTTTGAGCATGTCTATCTCCATTGGTCGCCGAAAGTGAATCCGATTTCAGCCAGCGCCAAATCCATCTTTTCGATGAAGTCAGGCACGTGCGTATCAAATTCAGCCATGAATTTTTCATCGCGCTCTACAACGACGTGGTGAATGCCTTCGCGCTTCATGCGCGGGTCGTAGTTAGCGAAGAACCATGCATCCTTGCCGGTTACCCACATGCTGTATTGAACCTGTGCCATGTATGCGGACTTGATGGCATCGAAGCCACCCAGGCGGAATTTAACGAAGTCGCGGGAGGTGAAAGGGCACTTCAGTTCGAGACCAAAATCATTACTGCAAAGGCCATCAGGCGAGCAGGCTGTGCGCAGTGAGTCGTCCCTATAGATGATCGGCGCTTCCGTTACCTGCACGCCTGAAGTGAATTCAAACAGCGTCCTTGCATCCATTTCGTGCTGCTTACCCCATGCCAAGGCTTTGGCATTAACCTCTGGCGAAACGCCGGTGCAGACTTCAGCAATCAGTGTATGGAAATATGATTTTTTCATGTCACTCCAAGCCGTGCCGCTGCGGGGCTTAGATATGACATTCGATACTTCAGAAGCAGTAATAACCCCAAGGCGAAGACGCATCCAATCCTCTCCGCCTTGCTCAACGCTGCGCACGTCTATCCCTGTGCGCTCCAAAATTATTTCGGGCGTCATGCAGCCTCCGGTGCGCGTTTCTGAAGAAAGTTATAACCCTTCTGTGCTTCCTCTTCGGTTAGCTGGCTGGCTTCGTAAATATCACGCTTGAAGATGGTGCGACACAGGGGCAGGAAGTCGTTATCCCAATCCTTATCGAGCTTCATCAGGAGGTCATTGATAGACTGCAGGGTGTCACCGCTTGCCATTAACGCTTGTGATTCCTGCGCCCGTTGTGGTGAGACATCTCGGATGTCACTAACCTCCAGTGTCTTTCCTTCCATCTCTTCTGCGGTAGGTTGCTGACCTATCTCCGGCCAAGCCTTGCGCAATGCCTGTGCCTCAGCACATTTAGCAAGTTGTCCATATGGACGCTTCTTCCACATCGCGTTTGGTGCTGTGGTGTCGCGGCCGCCGGTGGCGTAGTTCTCGATCCAGTATTCTTTTGCGCTGAACTCAACGATTTCACCGCTGGGCATGCGCTTGCTGACGGTGTATTTGCACCACTGAGGATATGTAACTTCGACGCCATTAAGTGTCTGAGTTACGTCAGGTCCAAACTCTGGCTCATGAGCGCCAGCGTAATCACCGGAACGGTCGGCTTGGATGCGATAAAGGCCGATTCCAGGCATGACAACATCACGCCACTCATTTTTACCGCTCTTTTGGTCCTTAACGCTCATCGGCACCAGATGAACCGGTTTTAACAGTGGGTCCAATTGACGGGCCCGGCAGTAATCCAGCGCCATCATCACTGATTCTTCTTTCGCTCCCGGATAGATGCTGTTCTTCAGGGCGCTCCACGTCGCAATATCAATCCCTTTTTCGGCAAGAACTGACGCCGTTACTGCTATTTCGTTGCTCATCAGGCCACCTTGTTAACCAAAATATTAACGCTCCGATCGCACTCACCTGCGAAAACCAATAGGTCACGGAGAACTTCATCAAATTTGATGTGCCAGTCATCGTTACTGTCGAGAACGGAAATTGCCGCCTGTGAGCAGTGCTGGCTCAGCATTACCTGCGCCGCCATCATCAGCGGGTTGACGTGATGTTTCTTCATCCAGTCATCGACTTCTTCAGCGACATGCTCGCGCTCTTCAACCGGAAGCGCCTCAACGATGCGTAGCACTTCGGCTTTGTCTTTCGCACTTAACGTGAATCGGCTCATTTCCGCTCCGGCATGCCGAGCATTCTCAGCATCTGGTTGATGAATGGATAATCTTGAGTGCGCTCTAACATGCGCTGGCGCTCAAGCTCTTCCTGCTGCTTCTGATACTGCTTGGTCTGCTGCTGGCTCATGGCTGCCCCGGCTGATTTAAAGTGTCCATAAGTGAGCGCCAGCCAGAACGAATACGGCTAACGATGCGGTCTAATTGAGACGTGTTTAAACTGAAGTCACCCATGTGGGTGGCCCCAGCGACGGCGTAAGTCTGCATGGGTGATTCCTTGGTGTTGGTTAAGTGGTTAAATCAGTAGGTGATGCGGATTGCCGTTACTTCGCCTTTGGCGATGGCAGTGATTACAGCAATTGCCTGCTCTTCGGTAAGGCCGGCAGAAGCGATAAGGTTGGCTTTCGCCTGATTGTTGATGTTCTTGCGATGCTGCACATTGGCGGCGCGTCGGGCATTCTCGTCGGCGATGCGTTTCTCTTCAGCCAGGCGGGCAGCTTCTTTGGCGTCATTCTCGCGTTTAATGCGATCTGCTTGTTCGCGGGCTTTCCGCTGCTCTTCCTCAATGGCTTCCTGCTTCTCTTGCTCCAGGCGCTGCTCATTAGCAATGCGATCGCGCTTTTCTTGCTCTGCGCGATCCTGCAATTCACGCTCTCGGCGCGCAGCCTCATCGCGCTCACGTTGCTGCTTTTGTTCGGCTTCGATGCGCTCTTGCTCAATAGCCTGACGCTTAATCTCATCTTCATGGGCTATGCGCTGCCGCTCAGCTTCGGCTCTCGCTTCCTCGCGCTCGCGGTCAAAATCCTTATTCATAAGCAAAGCCAGCTCATGGTCAGATTCAAACTTCTCAGCTGCGGCTTTGTCATGCGCTGCATTCATCTCCAGCGCTTCAGCGTGCCAAGCGTTCATCTGTTCTTCTGCTGCGATCCGGTCTTGCTCAGCGTCCCACTCAGCGCGTGGCGCCAGAATCTTGTCTCGGATGGTGTCGCATTCACGGGTGAAACGGCGCAGCTCTTCTTCCGCTGGCTTAACGGCTTCTTTAAGCTGCTTCAGATACGCCCGACCCGGCTCTTCGATAGCTTTTTTGCTGGAGCCAACCATGCGGGCCAATGAACCGATGCGATCACGACCTTTCTTTGTCGTCACATCAGGAACCTCAGCGGCCAACTCGCGAATCTGGTCGAGATATGCATCTAGACCATTCGCTACATAAAGCGCCGGCGCTTGCTCAGGCTTAATTTCGAGTACTGCTAATTCCGTTGTTTCACTCATTTTCCTCTCCTGCGGGCATAGGAAATCCAAGCCAATGCGAAATTCGGCAGGTAGATATTCCTTTGAATGGGTTAGGTTGATATTGGTAGTTGATAAATATTTATTCGAACCTTTCTACGCCGAATAATATTCGTTTTGCTTGAGATGATTTGATTCCGAACCTCCTACCTATTTCAGCTTTGCTGGAAGAAGATTTCATATACATGTCAATCATCTGAGAGTTTCTTTTGACAAGCTCTTCATAATTACCCGGCTTTCGAGTTTTCGGGTGTAAGCCAGATGAGAAAGCATGCCTAATGTTGTCCTCTAGGCTGCACCACTCAAGGTTTTCAATAGAGTTGTTCAACTTGTTACCATCAATGTGATTTACCGTATTTTTCAAGGCATCATCATTCGGTATAAATTGCTCGGCAATTAATCTGTGAACTCTGTAGCTGTGAACCTTTTTGTTGCCAGCTTTAATGGTCAGGCGCTCATAACCAGCACTGTTGATATTTGTCTTTAATATCCGGCCAGTTTTAGTATTTATTACTTTCCCATCTTCTCTGATTGCATGAATGCCAGTGCAATCAGGGATAATAACCATCCTCATAGCAACCCCTTCAGATGAAAAAAACGGGCCGCATTGCGCAGCCCATAAGGATGTAACGTTCTATTTGTTGCTCAAGGGCTCGACTCTTAAGCGTTGGTGACTAGCACCGTCAGCCGCACTCAGTGAATACGGCTTGCGCTGCTACTCAGCATGAATATGGAAGCTTGATGTACTTGCGCTTTTTAAGTGGGAAGTAGAAGTTACCCGAATAGCAGTCTTCGCATGGATAGCTGCTCCATTGCTCAACCAGAACGTATGGCATGCCGTGAATGGTATCCTCTTGCTTTTCCAGTCCACGCTCATCTTTAAGTTCGACTATTCGCGGAAATTCGAAGTAGCAGTCATCGTAATACTCACGAACACGCTTGATGAATTGCACTAACTCCATCTCTCTCTCCTGTTGTTACTGGCCGCATCGTTGCGACCGCTCTAAATTCATCTAAAATAATCCCTCTGCATCACTTTCCAGATGAGGTGCGTTATGAAGAAAAGTGAACTCCCAACCAAAATCTGCACCGTGTGTGGACGGCCTTTCACATGGCGTAAAAAGTGGGAGAAGTGCTGGGATGAAGTGCGTAAGTGCTCGGAGCGATGCCGGAGGCAGTGAGAGCTGGCTTTGGTTACTGGCCCAGCGCCTTAGAAATAACAACATCGATACGTGCTGCCAACTCTTCGATTGGATTTAAGGAATTGGCATCAGCTTTTATTCCGGCTTGCCAGAATTGAGCCTGCGCACGCTTCAACGCCTCAAGCATGTGCGGGGCTGCTGCTATCAGCTTTGCGTTGAAATCGTTCTCTTCATGCGTTGTCTCTCGACCGCCAATACTTGCAATACACTCATCCTCATCATTGAGAATCAGCGTGCCGTTTGAGCCATAAAACGCACTCCATTCGCCAAGCGTCCCTCTAAACTCACTCATCTCATATCCTCTCTATCATCGCCAACCCCATCAGCAACACAGTCACTACCCAGCAGATAATGCAATCTTGTGTGCTCATGGTTTTGGCCTTTGTGTAGGTAAAAAGAAACCCGCTCGGGGGCGGGTTATTCGTCGTAATCTTCGTCGTCTTCTGATGCTCGACTCGTCAATGATTTGAAGGCTTCAAAGGCCGATGTTTGCCCCTCGAATTGCTCAGTAAAGTGGTCCGCTTGTTCCTGCTCAAAAGTATCAAGAGCCTTGTCCATCGCCTCATCGTTATCACCAAAGCCAAGGCTGATGGTCATCTCTGCGCCGGAGAACATGGTCGAAATGTTCAGCGCGGCGTCACCATCACTGTTCTCGCCTTTGCGTACCAAAATCTGACGACCGTGCGACTCAAAAACCTTTGCGAATCTTTCCATACTCACCTCTTATCAGTTCTGCTGCGTCCACGCTGTTTAGTGAACAGGTGGAAACTATTGTTTCTGCTCTAAAGCAGCCTGTTGTGTTTGGGCTGTCTGAATCACCATCTGAGCAAACTTATCTGACACGTTTTTGCGAATGCCGGCGTTCACAGCATTAGCGATCGCAGTGTCGATATCTTTCTGAAGCGGCTTAATCTTCTCTTGCACCACTTCTTCTATGCGGTTGCCCATCAAATATTTAACGAGGGGGATGCCGTTGTAGTCGTTGCTGAAATTGCCTCTGCTATCAACTTTCTTCTCAAGAGTCTTATCGAAACTGCGTTTAATTAGGTCGGTAATGGTCAGGCAGTCCTGAACATCGCCCCATTTATCCGTCACAGTGACTTCCTTCTCGAGCCAGTCATCGGCGAACTGAATTGCCTTTTGCTCAATCGCTTTCTTTGCAGCGGCAATCGACTCATTGATCGCTTGGTTGATTTGAGTTGATGCCTCTTTCTCAACTTTGGCGAGGCAGTCGCGAGAGATAGCATTCTTCACGCCGCTGATGATTTCATGCTTAACCTCGGCGTCTAAATCGCCATCTTCGCCAAGCCATTCCAAATCTACGGTGATATTCAGTTTCATGTGATTTCCTTAATCGATAATTTAATGGGCGCTGTTATCTAGCCGTCACGTTGTCTTTAGATTTCCGATAGCCAGCTGAAAAATAGCCGGCCGTTATGCTGAGCGCGGATCGGCAATCACCGACCAACCGGTGTTCTGCCATCCTTCGTTGCGATACCAACCATCCATGGAGCAGCCATCTTCAGCAAAAATCCGGCCGCTACGCATTTCAAACCACTCTTCGCGAGTGAAGTATTCATTGCGCACAACCTTGCCTTTCTCCATGGCTGCAATGGCTTCGCTCCATGACATAACCCTGTTATGGCTCATGCTTCCCTCACTTAACAATGTGAACCGCGTCTTTGCGGACAGTGCGGTATCCCGCGTTATAGATTGCGATTTCCGGCAAACAAACCCCTCCACCTTCCTGCTTATCACGCAGACTAGGGGAGGAGGTGGCGCGGGCTACGTTTAAGCTGCATCCCATCAGCGTGGTTACGATTCCGTTCTCAAAATGGCGCTCTGCTGCTTTCTTTGCGCGATGCTCAGCTGCGCGCTTTGCGTTGTAACGCTGCTTCGAATTCATTGTTTTTCTCCAGGTGAGTGCTTTGGTGATTGGATGGCCGGTAGTGATTCCCGGCAGGGCTTACTTATTTTCTCGGCCTCTATCAAGTCCACGGAAACCCGTGATTCGTGTATGTCGCCTTACTGATATGCCTACTTCACCTTGCCCCTACTGGCCGATTACCTACGCCTAAGCGGGCATCATTCTCCATCTACTCACAAGGTTGCAGCGCACAGCCTGCGCATTCATCCAATCCCAGAGCACTCGCTCCGGCCTACCTGCATCAGGTAGGAATCTCATTATTAAAGAGCTGACTTCCGTTTCTTGTTGCTACAGCGCCCTGCTGATGGATAAACAATACTCTAGGTATTATTCCATGGCAATACCCTGAGTATTAAAAATAATATCTGAAGTATTAAAATGATGATTGTGAAGGGAATTTATTTTTTGCAGGTAATAAAAAAGCCGCACTAGGCGGCTTGATTTGGCGGGATGCTTCTATACGTATCTTACTTTGGATTCGACAACCACGCCGATGATGCGGCAGTTACCGTTAATCGGTGTCATAGGCCATGCAGGGTTGAGCCCTTTGAGGTAGCGCTGCCCGCCGTCGATTACGAGCTTCTTAAATGTCGCTTCATTAGCATCGATTAGCTTGGCGACGACAAGCGATCCATTTTTAGCTTCTCTACCGGTATCAACAAGCACGCTATGGCCTTCGGGAATGCTTTGCCCGATCGGTGCCGTCATCGAATCACCCTCGACTTTCAGCCAGAATCCAGTGCCCTGAATCGGCACATCGGATTCATACCATTCATTTATCTCGCTGATCGAATAGGGTTCCATTGCTTCTTCCCATTGTCCTGCGCTGACCCAACTGAGCATAGGATACCTTCCTTTTGGTTCGTATGGTCCAGCGTAGGTCACGTTTTTATCGAGCGCTGGCGCAGAGGCTCCATCCACTTCTTTTGCCAACGTTGGACTGAAATCAGAAACAGGAACCTGGAGTAAGCGAGAAAAAGTTAAAGCAGCGCTTAAGTTAAGCGCGTTTCGGCCATTTAGGTAATGGCCTACGGCACCCTGTGTTATGTCCAGAGCGTCCGCGATATGTTGCTGGGTAATGCCCAGGCTTTTCTTCTTCGACTCGTACAGAGCCTTGAGGCGCTTAGCGTCTTCCAGCTGTTCCGGCGTCAACGTCTTTGTGTTTTTCATTCCCTGATTCTAATACCTCAGTTATTAAAATATGAAATACCGTAGGTATTGATTTAATTAATACTCGTAGTATTATTACTCCATCGGTAATCACGCGGAGGAAACCGATGGAAAAGATCACTCTCGCTGATTACGTCAAGGAGAACGGCCAGGCAAAAGCCGCCGACATTATCGGCGTTCACCAGACGGCAATCAGCAAAGCAGTACGAGTTGGCCGGAAGATTTTTATCACGACTTTGCCTGATGGTCAGGTCGTAGCAGAAGAAACCCGACCATTCCCAAGCAGCAAAAACGCCGCTGCATAAGCGGCACCGCTCTTTATCAATCTGACCGCTCACCTGTTGCAGGCGGGCAAAACCCAAGTGACTTGCTCACCGCAATGTCACGTATCTATTTCAACAAAAGGAATGATGTCACATGGAACGCGCACAGAAACGCACAGAGGCACGAAAGATAGAAAGTGCATTGCTGAACAAAATAGCAATGAAAGGTAGTCAGGAAATCGCCGAGCTGATCGGCATTGACCGGTCGCAGGTGACGAGATGGAAGAGGGACTGGATCCCGAAGCTATCGATGTTACTGGCGGTACTGGAATGGGGTGTCGTTGATGACGACATGGCCCGACTGGCAAAGCAGGTTGCTTCAATCCTCACAAAGAAAAAATCCCCAACTGCACGAACAGTTGAGGATTCTCAAATCACACTAAGTTTCTGAGGTAATTATACATGCAATTATCTACAGCAGTAAACACAACGATGACCAGCCGTGAAATCGCTGAGCTGACCGGTAAGCGTCATTCAGATGTTAAGCGCGACATCGAAGTGATGATGATTCAACTCCAGGAAGATGTGAGCAAATTTGCGCGCATCTATTTGGACGCAATGAATCGCCAGCAGACAGAGTATGCGCTTGATCGTGAGCACACCGAATGCCTAGTCACCGGCTATAACGCAATGCTTCGCATGAAGGTGATAAAGCGTCTGCATGAACTGGAAGAAGGAAGTCGTGCGCAGCTGCCCGATTTCAACAATCCAGCAATCGCGGCGCGAGCGTGGGCAGATCAGGTTGAACAGCGCCAGCAGCTAGAGAGTCAGCTGGCAATCGCCGCACCGAAAGCGCAGTTCGTTGACAGCTACGTTAACGCCAGTGGATCACTCAGATTCCGTGAAACCTGCAAGCTGCTTCATATAAAAGAGAACGCATTCCGCCACTTCCTTCTGGATAGCGAGATCATGTATCTGCTGGCCGGCAAACTTACCCCATATGCACAGCATATCGATGCAGGCCGCTTCACCGTGAAGACCGGTGAGAACCAGAACAACGGTCACGCCTTCACACAAAACAAATTCACGCCGAAAGGCATCCAGTGGATCGCCGGTCTATGGGCCGCTCGTCAGGTTCAGGAGCGCGCCGCATGAGTACCGCAAAAGTATTTGATTTTAATGCTGCAAAGCAACTCAGGAGCAACAGGATGGAGAACCAGAAACATGGGTACATCCCGTTGTACCGGAGCGTCAAAAAGCAGCCTTGGGCAAAAGATGTCTTTCTCAGGACGCTATGGGAGAACCTTCTCATTGACGCAGCCAGACAGCCATACACGGCGAATTACAAGGGCCATAGATGGCCTCTGGAGATCGGGCAACTGGTAACCACCTCAGCAGATTTAGGAATGGCTTTATGCGACCGAAATGGTGAGCCAACAAGCCGCCATTCAGTTGAAAGAATGCTGGCATTTTTCGAAAAGGAAGAAATGATTTCGGTGGTCGCCGAGCGCAGAAAAGGCACGCTGATCACCGTTCTGAATTACGCCGAATATGCTGAAAAAATAGGCTCTACCCCCGCGCATATGCCCGCGCATATGCCCGCGCATAGCGAAGCCAGTAACACCAAGGCTTCAGAGAGTGCCCCCGCGCATATAGGTGAGCATAAAGCCGCGCATCATGAACAAGAATATATAAACAATAATAAAAACCTTTCTTCGTCCAGGAATTCTATCGAATCCCCAGACGACGCTACGAAACGGTTTTTATCTCGTCACCCTGAAGCAGCTAACGGAGTCTACACAGCAGCAGGTAAATCATGGGGTACTGCTGAAGACCTGAAAGCTGCGCAGTGGATTCACAGCAAGATTCGCATGGTTGACGCTACCGCTGCTGAACCAAACTGGCCTGAGTGGGCAAACACAGTTCGATTGATGCGTCAGCAGGACGAGCGCAGCCATCACGATATCTGCGACCTGTTCCGCTGGGCTAATAAGCATCACTTCTGGGCTGGAAACATCCTCAGTCCCGGATCGCTCCGCAAGCAGTGGGGGACACTCACGGCACAGCGAAACACTGATCGTCCCACTTCAAAATCATCAGCATCCAAACTCGACTTCGATAACACCGATTGGGCGGAGGGCCTGCAAATATGAGACATCTCGTACAAGCAATCCAGAATCGTGATGCTGGCGCATTGGCCGCAATGACCCCAGCTGAACAGCCTAAGCAAGCGGTTCCACAGCAAGCAATCCAAATCTTCAACGAACTGTTCCGCCAACTGAAAGCTGCGTTTCCTGCGCTGTCGGCCAGCATCAAAGAACAGGAAGACCTGAACGAACTGAGACGCCAGTGGGTGCTGGCATTTGCTGAGAACGGCATCAACAGCATGGAGCAGGTTAACGCTGGCATGAAGATCGCCAGACAGCAGGCGATACCGTTCCTGCCTTCGCCTGGTCAGTTTGTCGCATGGTGTAAACAGGGTGAAAATCGTGCCGCTGGATTACCGTCAGACGAAGATCTGTACGACATGTTCCGGCTGTATTGCCGTGACCGCGGCATGTATGACCTGAGCGATAACTATCCATGGCAAAGCCCTGCATGCTTCCACATGATTACCGCCGTTCACAACCAAATGCAGTCTTTCAACTTGTCAGATGCAGAGTGCCGCAAGCGACTTGGCGAAGAGCTGCGCAGGATGTCGCGCCGCATTGAGTCAGGCGAAACCATTCCACCGCCGCGCAAACAGATACCAAAGTTGTCGATCCCATCAACGCCCAAGAAGGCGCTGGAAGGCATAGCTCTTCTTAAATCAACGCTGAAATCGAAAGGGAAATCATCATGAGCGAAGGAATCCGCATCAGATTTGAACGCCTGTATCGCAGCGTCCACGGCGATAAGCATGACCTGCGCCGAACGTACTTGGGCTATCGGGATGCCATTGTTGATCGCGCGTTTTTCTTCTGGCTGGAAGGTCGTCAAGGAGCCGCATCATGAGCAAATACCTCACACAGTGTCAGAGCGAGGTGCTCCAGTTCATCAGCTCACAAATCGCTGAAAACGGCATTGCACCCACCTACACCGAAATCGGCAAGCACTTCGGCTACTGCGCCAGCAACGCTTACCTGCACGTCGATGTGCTGGTCAGGAAGGGCCACATCCATCGGGTGAAGGGTATCAGCCGCGGCATCACGCTGACCGACACGGCCGCAGTGGAAATGCCCGACATCAACGACAGCGAATACTGGTACGAAGGCGTGTTCAAACCACAGCTTTACCAGCGTGACGTGGTGGACGCCATCAAATCGGCCGGCATGAAAGTTAAGGAGTTCGCATGACACAGGTAATTCACGGACTGCCCAGCAACATCATGGTGACGCTGGCTACCGACCCGGCGCTGATGCATGTGGTAGAGCGTTGCCTTGAGGAAAAGGAATTCGTAGACCAGTTCATCCGATTGTCTGGCGTTGGATTGCCACGACCACCACGGCACGCACTGGATGCAATGGTTGATAACGCAACGGGTTACCGCTCTGACCAGTACCGGAAATTCTTCAGTGAGTTTATCCCGTTCGTACACCGCTCCGTATATCTGCCGATGAAGGCACAATTTGAGCGCGATTCCCGTTCCGAAAAAGGCGGCAAGAGCAAAACTAAGGGTGGAGGTGGATTTTGAGCAAATTACATTACTTCGATATTTCAACCGAAATCCAAATGCCTCTGGACATCAAACAGGGCTACAGAATACGCGGACTTAAAGGGGCAGCATGCGGTTACATGCGAAAAACCACCACCGATGCGTCAAATGTGACCTGCAAACTTTGCCTTCGTGAAATGGAAAAATCTGGAGCCGCCAATGAACAAACTAACCGCTGAACTATTGCACCAACTCAAGTCAGCAGCGAAGGAAGAAATCATGTGTCGCGAAGCCTCTGACACATCAGACGCATGGCAGGATTTAGCCAGCCCGGAAAACATCTTGCTGCTGGTTGAGATTGCCCTGCAGGTGCTAGAAGCCGAACCTGTTGCTGATGTCGTTGCATGGAATCATCCGAGCGAAGAGAGAAAGTGCAGCGTCCAATTGCGCCGATTTGACCTTAAGTCTGGCCCGTTATTCATGCTGGCACCGCAGCCAACAACGGACACCTACCGGCAGATTGAAAATGATGGCTGGATTGAGTGGAAGGGCGGCAAATGCCCGGAGGCATACAGTACAGAAGTTCAAGTCAAATACCGTGATGGAATGGGCATGGAAGATGCCGCCGGTGATTTTAGCTGGACTCATGACAACGAGCCGGACGACATCATCGCCTATCGGGTGATTGAAAATGATGGGAGGGAAGGATGAAAGAAGAATTAGAACGCGCAGAGTTCGAGCATTGGGCGGAGGAGGCTGGCGCGCTTCCTTGGGGCAGCCTCAAGAGCCGGCGGATTGGTGATGGTTATTCAGCTCAGATTTACAACTACATGTGGCGAGCATGGTTGGCCAGAAGCCAGCAGGAGGGCGCGTGAATGATTACCGTTTTGATGGCAGAGCTCTGCACATCGCTAAGCACATCATGCAACTGAGAGAAATTGCACGAATTGAAAACTGGAATGATGCTCGGCTATTGGCCGCCATTCAGAATGAATTAATCGCCGCAATGAAATGGTCAAGCAATCAGAGGTAACCATGAACCAGTTTACCAACCATCAAACCAGCGGCGATGATTGCCGTGAAAGTGGAGAGGGGGAAACCAGATGCCATACATAGCTGCAATTTTATTCGCGATATCAGCACTGGCAGCAATCTATGTTGTATCCAAAAGGCTGGAAGAAAAGGATGAGGCTTTTCACATCCGCATCAACAAAAACGAGGTGATTTACTGGAACCTCCTGCCGAAAAAGCTGCGTTATTGGGGCTATAAGCAAGACTGGTATGACGGTCCCGTTCCGTGCTTCGGCTTCTGGTTCTTCCATTTTTACATCTGGCGGAAGGAAAAATGAACCATGAGCAACGTAATCCCCCTAAGACCTGACCCACTCCGCAATCTCTACGAACTAATCGACAGCATCCACGACACCAACCCTACACCAGAGACTAAGCGCATCGCAGATGAGGCTTTGGCATTGGTGCAGAAAATGATTGAGGCTAGAGAGCTGGAGCGCGGCGTTATGCCGACCAAGCTTTGCGACGCTGTTCGCGACATCCGTCAGCTAATAGACCAGCAAGGTGGCTATAACTTTGAAGCCCTAAAGCAGGAGCAAGCCAATGGAGAAGATGACGTTTTTCCTGCGTAACGAGCAGGTACGACGAAACCTGATAGAGCAAATCAATAAACTCCCCCTGAACGACCACCACCCCCTAACTGTACGCATCACCGACTTCGACCGCTCACTACTCCAGAACAGCATGTTCCACGCGCTATGTGGCGATGTGGCGCGTCAGGCTATCTGGCTTAATGCCCAGCGAACAGCGGTGCAATGGAAAACGCTCTTCGTATCTGGTCACTCAGTAGCGACAGGTCTTGGCGCGGAAGTGGTGCCGGGGCTGGAAGGTGAGTTCTGCAACATCAGGGAATCAACCGCAAAAATGGGCATTAAGCGCATGACAAGTTTAATCGAGTACTCCACCGCGTGGGCTGTCGGCAACGGCGTGAATCTCCGCGAAGTGAGGTACACCGGCGATTACTTCGGGAGGGCAGCATGAGCAAAAGCAGATACCAACATCACACACAGGAAGAGTGCAACAAGGTAGGTAAGCTAAGAAAAATGGGGCTGACATACGCAGTCATCAGCCAGCGAATGGGATTCAGCGTCCACACTTGCCGCCATATGTTTGCGAGGGCGAGATAAAGAAACGCAAATCCATATGGGAACGCTACGAAAACCACGCCATCTACGACACCAAATCACCCCGCAAGAAACGCCAGCCACAGCCAACTGAATCTCAAGTGCCAACTTTCAGCTATTTGGAAGGGCTGCGTCAGTCTGTGGCTAACAGAGTGAGATTCACGCGATGACCTTGGAAGAAAGGCTCTTATCGAAAGTAGCAAAGAATCCTAATAGCGGATGCTGGGAATTCACAGGAAGCCTCTACAAAAATGGATATGGCCAGATATGGAATGGTGCTCGCGCCGAGCAAGCGCACAGGGTCGCATACCGATTCTATGTAGCAGAAATTCCTGCGGATAAAGAGATCGATCACCTCTGTAAAAACCGCAGGTGCGTGAATCCCAAGCACTTGGACATTGTCACCCACCAAGAAAACATCGCCCGCAGCAATACAGTCATGGGCGAGAACGCCAGAAAAACACACTGCATGCGAGGGCATCCGCTGGAAGGTGAAAATCTAATCATTACGAAGCAGAAAACACGTCAATGCCGCATCTGCTCAAACATGCGCGCTAGAAATGCAAAAGCTCGCAGAAAGGAGAAGAAGAATGCCAAAGCCGTTTGCCTGGTATAACGAAATCGACCCCTACGCCGCCCAATGGTTGCGTAACCTAATTGAAGCAGGACACATCGCCGCCGGCGTTGTTGATGAAAGGAGTATTGAGGATGTTACACCCGGAGATTTGCGAGGCTTCACACAGTGTCACTTCTTCGCTGGAATCGGCGTCTGGAGCTACGCCCTCCGCCAGTCAGGATGGAGTGACGATCGGCCTGTGTGGACAGGAAGTTGCCCATGCCAACCTTTCAGCGCGGCAGGCAAAGGAAATGGATTTGATGACGAGCGGCACCTATGGCCAGCACTCTTCCACCTCGCAGAAAAGTGCAAGCCTGACGTCATCTTTGGTGAACAAGTTGCGAGTCAAGACGGACTTACTTGGCTCGACCTTATACAAACTGACCTGGAAGCAGCGGGCTACGCCGTTGGGGCTGTTGATACCTGCGCTGCGGGCTACGGCGCTCCCCATATCAGACAGCGTCTTTACTGGGTGGCCGACGGTTCGTACATGCAAGACTGGGCACACCAAGGGCAACCCAAAGCGAGCGCTGAAACATCGCTCACGACTGGAGGACGCCATTTTTCTGCTTTTGCACAGCCAGGAAAGACAAACGGCTTCTGGTCAGATTGTGAGTGGTTGCGTGGGGCTGACGGACGACTCTACCCAGTTGGGCCCGGAGCATTGCCGCTGGTTGATGGGTCTACCAAGCGAGTGGGCAGAATCAGCGCCTACGGAAACGGCCTAGCAACAGGTAACGCAATTGGATTTATCCAGTCATTCATGGAGGTCAAAGATGCCGCGTGAACGCTGCCACCGCTGCCACACCATCCTCACCAGTGAAGATAAGCACTGGTACTCAGTCGCATGCGAATCATGCGAAACAGACCTCAAGTGGGAGGAGTATGAGCAACACAACCCCATCAAATCCGCATACTGGCGCTGGCGAGCTATCTGCTTTGGTGTGCGTGTTCTGCGCTATTACCCTGGCCGATTGCGAGACCTATTGCTGCAGCGCTTGCGAGGTGGAGCTAATGAGCGACCCGAATTTCAGGATGTGCGGAGGAAGCGATGAGGAAAGTCAGAAGGCGATGTAAAAATACCGACTGCCGCGAATGGTTCCATCCAAAATTCAGCAACCAATGGTGGTGCAGCCCGGAATGCGGAACGGTAATCGCATTAGCCAAAAGAGAAAAAGACCGTCAGAAGTCGATACATGAAGCAGAACGACGACGAAAGGATGAAGCCCAGCAGGAACGACGCAGTATCAAAGTCCGCAAGTTAGAACTCAAGCCCGCCAGTTACTTCAAAGCCCAAGCCCAGCAAGCCTTCAATCAGTTCATCCGCCTTCGTGACCATGACCAGCCCTGCATCAGCTGCGGAGAAACAAACCCTCCCGATTTGCATGGCGGACAGTGGGATTGTGGGCACTTCAAAACGGTTGGCGGCTTTCCAGAACTCCGCTTCGTTGAAAAAAACGCTTATCGCCAGTGCAAATCCTGCAATGCCGGATCGGCAAAGCATGGGGCTAAGGCTGCAACGGTGGCGAAGCAGTACGAAGCCAATCTGGTGCTTAGGTTCGGGCAGGAGTTGGTTGATTGGCTGAATGGCCCACACGAGATGACGCGCTACCGCCGGGAAGATTACATCCGCATCCGCGACGATTACCGGGCAAAGGTGCGAGAACTCAAAAACCAAATGGAGCAGGCCGCATGACCGACTACCTCAGACAGAAGTGGCTCCGGCTACGCATTATGAAGATGCGCGGCATGGCGGAGATAAATTACCGGATTATCAAACTTGAACTGAAATTGAGAGGTGCGCGTTATGGGGCTTGAAGCAACAATAAAATTTCACTTCCCGAAGGGCCAGAACTTCAGCGGAACAGCACCACAGACTTCACCAGACACGCTTACCGGCACTGATTACATCGCAGCCATGGGAATGGTTCTGAGTATCGCGCCACTTGGCTACAGCGCTTTCATGGGGAAGGTAGGAGTAAGTGAGAACGACGCCGCACGCGCCGTATCCCTGTTAACTGATTATGCACTTCAAACCTGCGATAAGGTTCCAGCCTTACGCAAACTCGACACCGATATTAAACCAGCCGTTATGCAAACTCTCGCAACTTATGCCTACATGGATTACTGCCGCAGCGCCGCCAGCGTAAAGCCTTGCGACTGCTGCAATGCGAAGGGCTTTATTGAGGCGGACGTGTTCTCGATGAAATCACCCCTGTCCGGCGGCGTTGCCCGAAACGTGAAAGAGGTGGTGCGTGTGCTCTGCAAACCATGCGGCGGTAAGGGCTTAGTTTCGACAGCCTGCCGCGATTGTAACGGGAGAGGGCGAGCGGTCGATCGCAAGCTGACTGAAGAGCAGGGCGTACCGGTTATGGGCGACTGCAAGCGCTGCTGCGGGCGCGGTTTCGAACGCATTCCCTCAACTGACGTGCACCGGTCAATCTGCGAAATTACCGATGACATCAGCCTGGACACCTGGAAGAAAAGCGGTAAGGCTTTCTATGAGCAGTTGATCGGCAAGCTGGAGATTGAGGAATCGTGGGCAAACTCAGCATTGAATAAGGTCACTGCGTAGCGCAATAGGAAATAGCTCATTAATTTATCGTGAGCTATTTACTTTTCCCGAAGCTGGGGATATGATTCCCAACAGTTGAAGTTGCGCACTGATGTTTGCAGGGTGAGTGCAACGACAAGTTCCATCACAGTGAGTGACATAAAAGCGCCGCGGCTACCAACCGATGGCGCTTTTTTATTGCCTACTGAAAACCAAATCTCAAAATCAGGCACTTTTGCGATTGCCTGAGATTAAAGGTCAGCCATAGAGCTGATCACTTCTTTCGCCCATGCCAGCCAATCCAAACTCACTCGTTATCCTGTGTGGCATCGGGCGTCTTTTATTCACAGCAATGGGCCGGAATATCCGGGATCGCCGGAGACGGCTATGGACTTCGAAATTACCAAAGAGTTTTTCATAGGCGCCGGCGGTTCACTTGCTGCCTGCGTCGCTGGAATTCTTGGATTCTCCAGATACTGGGTAAGCGGAAGGGCGGCAAACGCCAATGACCGCTCTCAGGTGAACATGCTTCAGTTTCTGACCGATGAGCTCAAGAGCACAAAGGCAGAAAACAAAGAGCTTCGCGATGAGATAGAGCAGCGCGACGAGACTATCCGGAAATACTGGGCGGAGATTGGAGAGACAAAAACCTCCCTCCGGCTCATCCAGGAATCTCAGCGACACCTCGAAGAGCAGAACACTCTTCTCAAAGAACAAATTCACGAACTCACCACATCCAACATCGAGCTGATGAAGCAGGTGGTAGAGCTCAGGGATTCACTGAGGGTTTAACGATGACAGAATTACTGGACGATCGTCCCGTCACCCTGCGCACCGTGCTCATCGTCTCTCTTACCTCGCTAGCTATTTTCCTTGGTGGTATGTCATCAGGGTATTTCCTTGCCCGGTCTGAATACCTTCCAAAGACGGAAGCGCGAGACAAAGTGGTGAATGAAATTAAGCAGAAAGTTGACCAGCTACCTCAGCAGATTAACCGGGACATTCAGGAGGATCAGAAGCGATGAGCCAGATTATTCAGATCCTCAATTTTGAGGAAGGCTACAAAGAAAAGCCTTACCTCGACACGCTGGGTTATCCGACTGTTGCAGGCGGAATTAAAATTGGCCCTCAGGGTGCCAGCCTGGCGAATTACACATTCTCGGTGCCGAAGCAGGTTGGAGACGTTTGGAAGTTAGCTCTCGTAAATAGCAAAATCAGCGAGATGAAGACATATCCGGTTATCGTTGCTGCCATGGCTCAATGCAACCCTGCACGAATGGATATCCTCGAATCGATGGCATATCAGCTAGGTGTCGTAGGGCTGTCAAAATTCAACAAAACACTCATCTTCATTTCAAATGCCGACTTCATCAGCGCGTCCAGTGAAATGCTGAATAGCGCATGGGCGAAGCAAACACCATCAAGAGCCCGGCGTCACGCTGATGTGATGCGCACCGGCAGCTACGACATCTACAAGGGGCTGATATGACATTCCTTGTATGGCTACTGATTATCTTCGCCATGATTATCGTGCTGCTGCTGATCCGCAAATACACCAGTCTCGAATTCGTTGCCCATGCCAAATTATTGTTTAAGGCGTGGAGCGTTTGGCTTGGTGCAATCTCGGCGGCGGTGACCGGCTACATGATGCAGTTTCCAAATGCTGCGCTTGACGCGTGGAACTCGCTACCTCCGGATGTGAAGAGCTTCATCCCGCCAAACCTGCTTGGTTACATCAGCCCCACGTTGATGGTGATGGCTGTGCTTGCTCAGTATGTGCGGCAGAACAAGCTGAAAGACCGAGCTGACCAGATGAGAGGCAATCCATGAGCGAAATACTCTCCCTCTTCTCTGGCGGCTGGAATTACGTTCTGGCCGCACTTGCTGTCGTGGCTGCATTACTGACGAGTTACTTCGGAGGTAAGAAAGTTGGCACTGTCCAGACGCAGGCAAAAGCAGATGTGGCTGCTGCTGAAAAAGATAAGAGCCAGGTTGAGGCAGTAGCGAAGAAACAGAATGAGAACGCGGAGGCCGCCAAGAATGTTCAGTCGATTAATTCCGGCATTAGCGATAGTGCTGCTCGCGACAAGTTGCAGCGGTCGAAGTACAACTCAGCCGACTAACCAGCCAACACAGGTAGTCGATTCATCCTGTAGCGCATTCTCACCCATCATCACCCACGGCGATGACTACAAGGTCATGGACATCAGAACCGTCCGGGCTATCAACGCTCATAACGACCTGTACGACAAGCTGTGCGGAGACAAGAAATGAATCCACTTAAATGGCTGCTGACTAAATCAGAGCCTTCAACCAGGGAAAGCACCGTGAGCGATATCACCGCATCAGATCCAGTAGCAGTAGAAGCACAAGAAACAGCTCCAGTAGTTGCAGTAAAATCCGGCGTGAAAGACTTCGAAGCAGCCTTCAGCTTCGTTGAGCAGGGTGTCGCTCAGTTAGGCATCGCAGCTAAAGATGAGCTGAAAGCGCTGGCGCAGAAGTACCTGTAAGGCATTACAAGAGCCATCAACTTTTCCAGGTGGCTCTGATAATGACTTACCCAAGCGAGGAATCGAACATGAGCACTAAATGCATGTCAGTCGGCGGCTACCCGGTAGATGTAGCAACGCCTGAAGATATTGAGGGTGGTGATTACACGCTACCGGCAGCAACGACCACTGCGATCGGTGGTGTGAAGAAAATGGCAACGCAGGCTGATTCAACCGCAACTGATGTTGCTGGCCTGGTGGCAGACTTCAACGCGCTGCTTGCTAAGGCACGAACTGCGGGATTGATTTGATATGAATGGCCTGACTCAGAAGCAAGAAAAGTTCTGTCAGGCATACATCGAAACGGGTAATGCTTCAGAGGCTTATCGGACGGCGTATGCTGCTGACAAGATGAAACCGGAAGCAGTGCACGTAAAGGCGTCAGAGCTGCTCTCCAGCGGTAAGGTATCGGTAAGGGTTGCAGAATTGAAGGCTGATGTTAGAGCTCGTCATGATGTGACTGTCGACTCCCTCATACGTGAACTGGAAGAAGCTAGGCAAGCAGCGTTAACTGCTGAAACACCTCAGTCGTCAGCTGCTGTCGCGGCGACGATGGGCAAAGCCAAGCTGACCGGACTTGATAAGCAGGTGGTTGAACTGCATGGCGCCATTGGCATCAACCTGAACAAATCCCTCAGTGAGCTATTCGACGATGACGGCAATTAATCCCATCTTCAGACCATTTGTTAAGCCTGCCCGCTACAAAGTAGCAAAGGTGGTCGCGGGTCAGGGAAAAGCTGGACGATCGCTCGCTTACTGGTTGAGATAGCCAGACGGGGCGCTTATCGCTTTCTCTGCGCCCGCGAATTGCAGAACAGTATCAGCGACTCGGTTATTCGCCTGCTCGACGACACAATCAACCGTGAAGGTTATCAGGCTGAGTTCGAGGTTCAGCGTGCCAGTATTCGCCACCTGTTTACCGGCAGCGAGTTCATGTTCTACGGCATCAAGAACAACCCGACAAAAATCAAATCGCTTGAAGGTATCGATATCTGCTGGATGGAAGAGGCAGAAGCGGTATCGAAAGAGTCGTGGGACATCCTGATCCCCACCATTCGTAAGCCTGGCTCTGAAATATGGGTCAGCTACAACCCGAAGAACATTCTGGACGATACGCATCAGCGCTTTGTAATCGCTCCGCCTGATGACATCTGCCTGCTCACAGTGAACTACAGCGAGAATCCATGGTTCCCTGACGTTCTGCGTCTGGAGATGGAGGAATGCAAGCGTAAAGACTACGACCTCTATCTGCACATCTGGGAAGGCGAACCTGTTGCTGACAGCGATATGGCAATCATCAAGCCATCTTGGATTGCTGCTGCGGTAGATGCGCATAAGCTGCTTGGGTTCGACATTGCCGGTGAAAAGCGAGTTGGATTCGATGTGGCCGACGAGGGTGAGGACAGCAACGCCCTGACGCTTCGTCATGGCTCAGTGGCCGTAGATGTGCAGGAATGGGATAAGGGTGATGTTATCGAATCATCCAACCGCGTGAACCTCTATGCCGAGCAGCAGCATGCTGATGAAATCATTTATGACTCAATCGGTGTGGGCGCTGGCGTAAAAGCGCAGTTAGGCCGCATAGCCAAAGTGAACATACAGGGCTTCAATGCCGGCGCCGCTGTCCTGCATCCTGAATCTGAGTACATGGCTGGCAAGAAGAACAAGGACATGTTTGCGAACATCAAAGCGCAGGCATGGTGGCACGTACGCGATCGCTTCTACAAAACATGGCGCAGCGTCGAAGCACGTAAAGCCGATCCGAATTGCACGCTCGAGTACAAACCCGACGAGCTGATAAGCCTCTCATCTTCCATTCCGAAACTTGAATACCTCAAGGCTGAGTTGTCACGCCCATGGGTTGACTACGACGGCAACGGAAAGGTGAAGGTGGAGAGCAAAAAGGACATGAAGAAGCGCGGCATACCGTCACCAAACATGGCTGACTCGCTGATTATGGCGTACGCACCACTTATCAGGAAGCCAATGGTTATCGACCCACGCCAACTCGGGAGAATTTAAGTGTGGCCTTTTAAGAAAAAAGAGATCGCCGCGCCTGAGCCGGTGAAGCCGCCTGAAAAGCCGGTGATGAAGATTAAGCCCGAAGAAGTAGCCAGCGTCACAGCAAAACCCGCCAGAGAGTTTCAGCCGTACAAGCCACCTAAAGGTGTTATCCCCGCAAACATCGAGACAGCCGTTCTTGCAATGGACTCCACCGACTACGTTGCGATGAATGATGCCTATGCGATGGGCATGGGCCACGGCAACCTCGACAGCTTCCCCGGCTACCCCTATCTCGCAGCAATGGCGCAGAAGCCAGAGTACCGCAAGATGGTCGGCACCATCGCCGAAGAGATGACACGCAAGTGGATCAAGCTCAAGACGGTTGGCGATGACGACAAATCAGAGCGCGTTAAACAACTGGTTGATGCGCTGGAACGCTATCAGGTTCGCGAGAAGTTTCGCGAAGCAGCGGAGCACGATGGTTACTTCGGCGGCGGACAGATTTATATCGATGTCCTGTCGCCTAAAAATGTATCGGCCTGGACTGATGACGCTGAACTGCAAAGCAAGCTGTTTATCAGCGACAAGAAGATAACCAAAGGCAGCCTGAAAGGGTTGCAGGTTATCGAGCCTGTCTGGACATACCCCGGCGTTTATAACGCGAGCAACCCGTTGAGCCCTGATTTCTACAAGCCGACAGAATGGTTTGTGATGGGTAAAACGGTGCACGCCAGCCGCATGATTGATTTCGTATCGCGGCAGGTGCCGGACCTGCTGAAGTCCTCGTATAACTTCCGTGGGCTGTCACTGGTGCAAATGGCCGAGCCTTACGTGAACAACTGGCTGCGTACGCGTGACAGCGTCAGCGACATGATTCACTCCTTCAGCATCCCGGTGCTGGGTACCGACATGAGTCAGGTGCTGATGGGGAATGGCGCGGATGAGCTGCTTGCACGAATGGAGCTGTTTAACCGCTGTCGTGATAACCGCGGCGTGTTTGCCAAAAACAACGTCGGTGATAGCGAAGAAACGGTTGAGTTCGTCAACGCGCCACTGTCCGGACTTGATTCATTGCAGAACCAAGCTCTGGAGCAGCTTTGTGTAGTTTCTGGCGAGCCAATGGTCAAGTATGCAGGCATCACCCCTAGTGGGCTCAACGCATCATCTGATGGCGAAATACGCGTGTTTTATGACGGCATCCACGCCAAGCAGCAGATAGTGTTCGGGCCCGCTTTAAAGCGCGTTATCGATATCATCCAGTTGTCTGAGTTTGGAGATATTGACCCAGACATCTATTTCGAATTTGAGCCTCTCTATGAGATGAGCGCGAAAGAGAAGGCTGACATCCGCAAGGTTGATGCTGACACTGATGCGGTTTACATCACGGCTGGCGCACTATCAGCAAATGAAGTGCGCGAGAAGATTGCTGACGACCCCGAAAGCCCTTACCACTCACTGGACTTAAGCGATGACCTCGAAATCGAAGAAGGCGACCTCGACGAAAACGAGGAAACCGAGTCCGAAGACGATCCGCCCGACAAGACCTAACGCCGGTGTCGAAGCCTGGTATCGCAGGCAGCTGGATAAGCTCATCACCGAAATGAACGACTCAGTGGTGTACTGGCTAAAGGCGAATTATCGGGCATCCGGCGCAATGGCAATGGACGCATCGCCAGCGGTGTTTATGCGTGACGCGATGAAGAAGTTGGCTAAGCGCTGGCAAAGGCGATTCGATGATGTGGCCGCAAAACTTGCTGACCGGTTCGCTGGTCAGGCGCAAAAGAACTCTGACGTGTCGCTTTATAACGCGCTGGAGACTGCCGGTATGACGGTTCAGTTCAAAATGACGCCAGCGATGAATAACGCATTGCAGGCGACCATCTCTGAGAATGTGAACCTGATTACCAGCATTCCTGAGCAATATCTGACGCAGGTAGAAACTCTGGTTATGCAGTCGGTCAGTCGTGGGCGAGACCTTTCGACACTGACTGATGAGCTGCAGCATCGATATGGCGTCACGCGCAGGCGGGCAGCGCTCATTGCACGCGACCAGAACAACAAAGCCACCGCAGTTATGCAGACGGCAAGGCAACAGTCACTCGGCATCACTGAGGGAATCTGGCGCCACTCTCACGCAGGCAAAGAGCCACGGCAATCACACGTGAAGGCTGATGGTAAGAAATTCGACCTGTCGAAAGGGCTGTATCTGGATGGCAAGTGGACTCTTCCCGGCGAAGAGATTAATTGCTGCTGCACATGGTCGCCGGTCATCCCCGGACTTAATTAAACGGAAGCACACATGACTATCGAACGGTTAGCGTTTGACCGCGCATCCGTGCGCAAACTCGATCATGTCGGCAGGCTTCAGGTTTCAGTCAGCAACATCAGCAAAGCGAATGTCTGCCCCTATTACGGGCGAGAGATTCCCGGTCATGAAGAGTTGGGCCTTGACCCTGACAAAATCTACCGGCTGTACCGCGACCCTGAAGAACTTAAGAAAGCCGTGCCGACATTCAACAACATCCCGATCCTCTGCATTCATACCCCTGACTTCCCCGGCGACCCGCCGCGCGAATATCGGGTTGGCTCTACCCACTCAAGCGCTACCTTCGATGGCACGTATTTAGCTAATGGCCTGTCCATCTGGGACAACTCGGCTATCGCAGGCATTGAGACTGAAGAGCAAAAAGAACTGTCGTCCTCGTACCAGTACAGGGCTGACATGACTCCCGGCGAAGCACCAGATGGCGAAGCATTTGACGGCGTCATGCGTGACATCGTCGGGAACCACGTTGCACTGGTCGAAACCGGCCGCGCAGGAGCTGACGTAGTAGTCGGCGATTCTCTCCCACAGGAGTTCAAACACATGAAGTTAGACCGCAAAGGCGTTGCCATCCGTGCAGCGCTGGGAGCGTACCTTAAGCCGCGACTGGCTCAGGACGCCGCCCCGAAAGACCTGACGGCCATCCTGAATGCCCACAAAACACCGAAGGCAATTGCACAGGCCATCTCCAGCAAATACAAACCGACCCTGGCCGCCGACATGGAGCTTGAGCCGGAAGAGTTGGTGGAAATCATCGAAGCATCCGCTGAAGGCGTAGAGCCGGAAGAAGAAGTGAAGGTTGCAGGTGATGACGACAACGAATCGATCATTTCTCTTCTGCGCGAAGCTGGCGTATCGGAAGAGGTGATCGCCAAAATCTCCGCCGCTCTGTCACCTGCAGTTGCTCAGGATGCCGACAAAGACGACGACAAAGAAGATAAGGACGAAAAAGTGGATAAGCCCGCTATGGATGCTGCCATTCGCCTGGCTGCTGACAGTGCCACTAAGAAAGCTGCTGAAAACTTCCGCTTAGTGCGTCAAGCCGAGCAGGACGTTAAGCCACTCGTAGGCGATCTGGTTGCGATGGACTCTGCTGATGATGTCTACCGCACCGCACTTGAACAGCATGGCGTAGACGTCTCTGGCGTTCATCCTTCAGCGTTCCGCGCGATGGTAGCTCAGGCTATCAGCCACAAAGAAAATTCACGCCCTGCAACTATTGCGCAGGACGCCGCTTCCATCAGCGACTTCGAGAAAGAGTTCCCGACCGCTGGCAAACTGAAACGAGGTTACTGAGATGGCAGGTTTTCAGAGTGTAATTAACCAATACCCGGCTCCGGGTGTTGAAGGTGGCTTCGCAAGCACCAACGAACATGCCACCTATCTGGCTGGTGAAGCAGCGCTGGTTGCAGGCACCGACGGCCTGACAATTGGTCGCTTTGCATGGGACGTTAACGGCGTGGCATCTAATGCCGGCACTGGCGTTCCTTCTGGTTTCGTACATCGCGATGGTCAGGCAATAATCACCACATGGCTGGGCGCAGCATCAAACGTTATCCAGTCCGGTCGCGAAGTGACCCTGATGGTTGCTGGAGACTTCTGGGCGCGTACTTCTACTGCTGCTACGCGCGGACAGAAAATCTTTGCGTCGCTGACCACTGGTCAGATTCAGACGGGTGCGGCTGGCGCCACGATCGCCGGTTATGTCGAAACCCCATTTAAAGCCGGTAGCGTCGCAGCAGCAAACGAACTGGTTAAAATCAGCACCTGGAGCAACTAATGAATAAGTTTCAACAGCACTACGCCGCAGCGAGCGGCAAGTACGGCATCGTGCTGCCGGGCGCGAAAGACTACCTGAAGCCGGAGTTTGCAGAAAACTTCTCACTGGCGATGGATGCTCAGCCAACAATGGTTACCACTGGTAGCTCAGGCATCCCGGCATTCTTCACCAACTACGTTGATCCAGAACTCATTCGTGTACTGGTTACCCCGATGAAGGCAGCAGAAATCATTGGTGAGACCAAGAAGGGTGACTGGACCACATTGACCGCTCAGTTCCCAATCGTGGAATCAGCGGGTGAAACCAGCTCTTACGGTGACTACAACCATAACGGCATGACCGCAGCGAACGTTAACTGGGTGCCGCGTCAATCCTACCATTACCAGACTCACACCCGCTGGGGTGAGCGCGAACTGGAAATGTATGGCGCTGCGCGTATCGGTTACGCCGCGGAGCTGAACGTGGCTTCTGCACTGATTCTGAATAAGTTCCAGAACAAATCCTACTTCTACGGTATTGCGGGACTGCAGAACTACGGCCTGCTGAACGATCCGAACCTTCCTGCATCAATCACCCCCGCCGCAACTGGCACTGGCGGCGGCCTGCTATGGAATACCAAAACGGGCGACCTTGTTTATGACGATGTTGCATCACGCCTTTGGAACCAATTAGTTGTGCAGACTAAGGGTCTGATTGAGCGTACAGACCCGATGACTTTGGCTATGTCCCCTGTGTCGGAAGTGAACCTGACCAAGACAAACATGTACGGTATCAACGTCATGGATCTGCTGAAAAAGAACTTCCCGAACCTGAAGATTGAGACAGCTATCGAGTACTCAACTACAGCCGGTGAAATTGTTCAGCTGATTGCCGATCGCTTGGGTGAGCAGGACACCGCTTACGCCGCCTTCACCGAGAAGATGCGCGCGCATGCAGTGGTGACTGAAGAGTCATCATGGAAGCAGAAAAAATCTGGCGGCACCTGGGGTGCAATCATCCGTCAACCGCTGGCAATCGCCACCATGTTGGGAGTGTAAGAAATGGCTGAAGTTGTAACTGTAGGATGCAAACTGCCGAATGGTCTGGTGCTGGATGTTGAAGGTTCTCAGCCGATCGTACTGAATGGCGCGAACTCAGCCACCGTAATTGGTGGCTACGGCCTGACAGAGAACGTCGATAAGGCAGTTTTCGATAAGTGGCTGGAGCAGCATAAAGACCAGCCCTATGTGAAAAACGAGCTGGTATTTGCTCAGGCGAAAACCAACAGCGCCGAGTCGAAGGCCAAAGAGAATGCTGATGTGAAGTCAGGTCTCGAAGGTCTGCCGCAGGATAACCCGGCGCCCGGCGTAACCAAATCAGACGGTAAGTAATCATGGCGATCGTTGTGTTTGATGTCGCGGCATTCCGCGAAAGTTACCCGGAATTCGAAACCGTAAGTGACACGCTGCTGAATGCTAACTTCGTTAAAGCAACGGTCTACCTGAACAACACCGACACAAGCCCGGTCACTGATGTGAATCAGCGAGCGGTGTTCCTGAACATGCTGGTTGCTCACATCACCGCCCTCACTAGTGGGGTAGGCGGGCAGGCGGCGTCAGGGTTGGTTGGGCGGGTAACGAGCGCATCTGAAGGTTCTGTGTCGGTGTCAGTGGATGCTGGCCCCTCCAGCTCCGCTTCATGGTGGTATCTCCAGACACCTTACGGCGCACAGTACTGGCAGGCCACGCTGCCTTACAGAACGATTCGTTACCTGCCCGGTGGCTCACCATCGATGTACCCGTATCACTACAATCGGCGCGGCACTTTCCGGAGGTAATCATGACTAGCTTTTCAGGTGGTGAAGGCCTCGAGAAAGCGCTGGCAGAGATTGCGGAGAAATTGGGTAACGGATCTACGTTGCGGGTTGGGTTTCTTGAAGGAGCAACTTACCCTGACGGCGAATCGGTGCCTATGGTTGCTGCAGCGAATGAGTATGGCGATCCGGGCAAGAATCGGCCGGCACGCCCATACTTTCGACGCATGATTGCTGTCAAATCACCGGATTGGGGAAATGACATATCGAGAATAGCGAGCGCCACAAGTTACGATCCACGTGCTTTTCTCCCGTTAATGGGTGAGCACATTAAATCGCAGCTGCAGGAGTCAATTCGGGAATTCACCGACCCACCATTATCTGCCTATACCATCAAGCGGAAAGGTTTTGCCAAGCCGCTCATCGAAAAGGGCGTGATGCTTAATGCGGTCGATTATGACGTTAAGGACGGCGTATGAACCTCCATGGCATTGTGCGCCGCGCCATCACCACTGTTAACGCGGATGTGCCGGGCGTGATGATGGTTAGCCTTGGCACATACACTACCGATGGCGCCGGTCACCGAACTCCTGCTTATAGTGAACAGGATGTGACTGTGCAGCTGCAGCCATTGACCTATACCGACCTGATGAAGCTCGACGGCCTAAACCTGCAGGGCATCAAAAAGAAAGCGTACGTGAACGGTAACTTTGAAGGCGTTAACCGACCGAAACAAAAGGGCGGCGACAAGCTCATCGTTAACGGCGAGACGTGGCTGATTACTCAACCTCTGGAAGAATGGCCTGACTGGTGCGCCTTCGCTGTAACGCTGCAGGTGAGCACATGAGCGCAACGATAAGCATTAAACAGGATGACCTGACGACCGCCTTGCGCGGTTTTTTATTGTCTCTCGTCGACGTAGAAGTGTTTCTGGCGCAGGAAAACCTTGTGCCGATGCCGAATGAAGACTTCGTCACCATGACGCCGATGTTCATCACCGGCCTGTCAACCAACCGCGTTGCTTATAACGATCCCGGCGTGGGTGCGGGCAGTGAGATGACACAGCGAAGCAATCAGTGGCGATGTCAGCTCGATTTCTACGGCAACACAGCTGCAGAAATGGCTGCGATCGTCGGCACGATGATTCGTTCTGAGTACGCCGCGAACTGGTTCAAACAAAACAACATGCCGGTGACGCCGCTTTATGCCGGTGAACCGCATCAGACAACGATGATCAACGCCGAGCAGCAGTATGAAAGCCGCTGGACGCTTGATTTCATCGCGCAATTTAACGCAGTCGTTACGACGCCTCTGTATTTCTTCGACGAAATTGAAGTCACAGCGATTGCCGCAGACCTGAAATACCCACCGGAGAATGCTTAAATGCCAATCCCTTTAAGTAAAGATATTTCCATCATCCCCGGCGTGCTTTCTGCCGGCGGTACAGCCCTCTATCTGAATGGGTTGGCTCTGACCGATAGTGAATATGCGCCAGTTGGTGCGGTTACAGCATTCACCAGCCCTGATGATGTTCTCAGCTACTTTGGCTCAACGTCTAATGAATATGCATTCGCGAGCATCTACTTCAATGGTTATGTCAATTCAACCAAGAAGCCTGGCGCATTGCTATTCGCTCGATACAACGTGACGGACGTTTCAGCGTTCCTGCGTTCTGGTTCGATGAAAAGCGTCACGCTTGACCAGCTTAAGCTGATGAGCGGCGTACTCACTATCACCGTTGACGGCACCGTGAAAACCTCGACCAACATCGACCTGAGTACTGCAACCAGCTTTGCTATGGCGGCCGACCTGATTGAAACCGCAATCGGCAATACCGTAGAAGTGACCTTCGACACAACTCAAAAGGCGTTTGTTATCACGTCAGCAACGGCGGGTGCTGATAGCACCATCAGTTACGCCTCTGGGACCATAGCGACGAGCCTGAAGCTAACCAGTGCTCAAGGCGCGGTGATTTCTCAGGGTTCTGACCCGGCTGTCGCCGCCGACGCTTTCAAGCAGATTAAAAGCAAGTCACAGAATTGGGCGCTATTCACAACCACATTCGAAGCCGACGAAGCGACACATCTCGCTATCTCTTCTTGGGTGAGTGCGCAGAACTACCGTTATGGCTATGTGCCTCACGATAACTCTGTAACAGCAACGGTAAGCGGAAGCACTGATTGCCTGGCATACAAAATCATCGCCATAAACAACTATGCCAGCGTGATTCCAGTGTATGGCGATCATCTTGATGCAGCTGCGGTGCTTGGTTACTCAGCATCTCTTGACTTCGACCGTCGGGAGGGTCGAGTCACTCTCAAATATCGCGAGACTGATGGGTTGGCAGCGAAAGTTGAGGATGGGGATGTTTATGACGCGCTAATCGCTAACGGTTACAACTTCTATGGCGATTACGGTGAAAATAACATCTCAGATAATTATTGGGCAGATGGCACCGTTTCAGGTTCGTTCAAATGGGTCGATAGCTTCTGCTTCGAAATCTGGCTAAACGCCAACCTTCTTGGCGACGCTATTGAAACGATGAAGTCTAACCAATCGTTCCCATACAACGCGCGTGGCAAAGCGATTATCGAGGCAGGGTTCGCCGAAACCTTTGCGCAAGGTGTTGCTTATGGCGGCATCCGTGCTGGCGTAACGCTGTCTTCCTCTCAGATTACACAGATCAATAATGCTGTCGGCACCGACATTTCCGCATCACTCAACGCCAAGGGTTATTACCTGTATATCGGCGATGCGACGCCAACAGTCCGTGCAGAACGTGGCTCACCACCGATGCAACTTTGGTACTGCGATGGCGGCAGCGTGCAGAAAATTTCATTACCATCCACGATGGTTCAGTAAGGAGCCGAATAAATGGCTGGAAATAACACGATCACCAGTGCTGACGCTATTTTTTCGCTCACTGTGACTAACCTGTACCCATCTGCGCAGGTGCTTGAGGGTTACGCCGCTGACGCGATGTTTGCGATGGGCGACACCGAAATGGCGGTTGCTGTCCGTGGCGCCGACGGCAAGCTGTCAGGTGGCTTCGTCTTCGGTGAATACCTGCAGACGATTACCATCATGCCTGATAGCCCAAGCTGGCCCATCTTCGAAACGTGGGTGCTTACCTCCGTAACGGCAAAAGCAATCTTCCGATGCAACGCGACGATCATCATCCCTGCAACCGGCAAAAAGTACACGCTGACCAACGGCATCCTGCAGCGCACCAAGGCGATGCCTGATGCACAACGCGTACTGGCGGCGGGTACTTTCCAGATTAACTGGGAAAACGTCACCCCTGAAGCTTACAACCCATAAGGCACCACATGGCACGTAAAGAGATTTTCTACACCGTAGACACCAAAGGGCGCGACCTCGGCAAGGTGTTCTTCATCCGTGAGATGTCAGCAACACAGGCTGAATGGTGGGCAATTCGCGCCGGGATGGCGATGGCCCGTAGTGGGGTTGAGTTACCTGATAACTTCGCTGACATGGGTATTGCCGCGATGGCTGGCACCGGCCTTAAAATGGTGTCGCAAATCCCTGCTGCAGAAGCCAAGCCGCTGCTGGATGAGCTCATGGAGTGCGTGCAATGCGTTCCAGATGCCAGCAATCAGAGCATCAAGCGCAAGCTTATCGATGATGACATCGAAGAAATTGCCACGCGCCTCAAACTTCGCATGGAAGTGTTCAAGCTTCACGTAGATTTTTTCACCGCCGCCGCCAGTTAGACATTCCACCAATGATGAGCGAGACCATCATAGGCCTTGCTGATTATGTCAACGTGCCTAAAACCATTGCTACCGTGCTTTCGTCAGGGAAATGCTCTCTGACGGAGCTCAGCACGACGCTGGGCGTTGAGGACTTATGGTGGTGGCTGGAGATTATTACCGTGGATAACTACAACCGGATGGTGGCTAATAAGCAGGGTGATTAAAAAATGCCAACAATTATCGACTCTCTGGTTGTAACGCTTGGTCTCGATCCGTCAGGGTTCAAGAAAGGCCAGAAGGATGTGAAGGGTGGTTTAGACGACACCCGCAAGCAGGCAGAGCAGACAGCGAAGGACATGGAGGCCGCAGGTAAAAGAGCGGCCTCTTTCTTTGGTTCAATCCGCACTGAGCTGCTGGCACTGGTAGGCGTTACCTTGTCAGTGCAGGGCTTTAAATCGTTCGTCACCGGCATGACAAGCGACCTGATGCAGTTATCAATCAGTTCCAGGGCGCTTGATATGTCGGCGCAATCTCTGGATGGCTGGCAGCGAGCAGCAGAGGCTGCAGGGTCAAGTGCAGAAAAAATAACAGGAAACCTGCAATCATTCCAAAACCTTATAACAACATTTAGAGGGGGCGGAAACGTACAGGGCAACCCTCTGCTGATGGCTTTGAATGGTTTCTCTGGTGCTACTGGCGCCCAGTTTAATCTGGGAACTCAGTCATCCGAAGACATCATGAGAACCATTGCTCAAAACTGGAGCAAACTGAACAAGGATGCCCAGAGAAAATTTGGTTCTGACATAGGTTTGGATAATGCAACCCAACAGGCATTAAGTAATGGCCAGTTAGTAACTGATGCGGATCGCTTCTCGAAAATTTCGCGAGCCACGGAATCCGCAGAGCAGAAGGCGCGTGAATTCAATCGCCGGTTGTCAGAGATGAAGCAGAACTTCTCCGCAGCAGCGCAGGTGCTTTATGAGGCGCTCATTCCCTACGTTGAAAAGCTAATCCCGATAATTGAGAAGGTCGGCATCTGGATAGCCGAACACGGACCGGAGATCGAGAAGTTCTTCACTGATTCTGCCGCCGAGATAAACAAGGTGGTTGATGCCGTGGGTGGGTGGCAGAACGCACTGGAAATACTGGCCGCGTTTGTCGTCGGGGGCTGGGCGCTGAAGATGCTTTCCGGCATTGCAAGAGTGCGCGGCGGATTTGCTCCGTTACTTGCTGCAATCGCGGCTGTGAGTGCGTGGGATAAACTTGGTTCAAACGATGAAGAAGCCAAAAAGGAAGGCAAGACTACCGGTCAATACCTGATTGACAGGATGAACAGCAATACCGGCAGCACCGGCGGCATTATGGGCAAGGCTGATGAATGGCTCAAAAAGTCATATGCATGGTGGGAGTCAATCACCAGTACTGGCGGATCCACCAATAAGTATGACGCTTATGGTACCGCTCCCGAGGCGAAAGGGTCTGGCAAGGCGATGTTGGAGTGGATGACGCCCCTCTTCTCTAAACTGGAGGCGCTTTACAAACTGCCGTCAGGGCTTTTAAAGAGCGTTGCAACCACGGAGTCTGGTGGGAATCAGTTTGCAATATCGGGAGCTGGAGCTAAGGGGCTTTTCCAGATTATGGACGGAACTGCACGTGATCTGGGCTTGACGGGTGGGGATGTATTTGACCCTGAGAAGTCAGCCAATGCCGCAGCGAAGTACCTTTCTCAGCTCCTTAAGTCTAATGGCGGTGATCTGGTTAAGGCTATTGCTTCCTATAACTGGGGTATAGGAAATGTGCAAAAAAAAGGTCTCGATAATGCGCCGCTGGAAACTCGAAATTATGTTCCTAAAGTTCTGGCTGGGATTCAGGTAGGGGCGGGCGCATCAGTCCAAGCCAAAAGACAGCCAGATACTCAGCAGCAAGCGGGCAACAAAACTGACATCCACATTGGAGAGGTGACACTTCAAACCTCGGCAACCACAGCTAATGCTTTAGGTTCAGATCTCCAGCGCAAAGTGGAAAGGCAGGGGCTGGTATCGGCTTACAATACAGGGCAGAAGTAATGAACTTTTCTCTGAACGAAACAACGCTACTGAATGCCGTGCAGGGTGGCGGCATTTTCTCAGTCATCAACAGCATTATCAGCCCCGGTTACGGCATCTACTTTAATGACGGCACGGGCAAAGCGTTAAGCCCGTCATCATTCCTTGGCATTGAGTATGGTGCTGACGCTTCAGTCGTGTCAGCGCCAATTGAGAGCGGCTCATACAACTCTTACAACAAGGTGAAGCGCCCGCCGGTTATTCGTGTGCTGTTCGTGCTTGAAGGCTGGTCCGGATTGACTGGTTCATTACCTAACCTGACCAATTTCTCACTGACCAGCCGCGCCGATATGCTAGCGGCTCTCGATGCGATGGTAGCTGATGCAAAGACGTACGACATTGAGACGCCGGACACGACTTATGAAAAGTACGACCTGGTGCGATTCAACTACCGAACGTCAGAGCGCGATGTGACGCTGCTGACCGTGGAGGCAATTTTCCAGTCGGTTCTGGAAGAGGCAGAAGTTACGCTTACCAGTACAACTGCACAGAGCTCAACCACCACGAACGCTACCAGTCAGGCATCAAGCGTGGTGTCTGAGAAGATTAATTCATCCACTTCTGAAGCCACGCAAAGCAGCGTTTCATCGGCGCTTACAGGTCTGAAAAACTCAGTTTCTAGCGCCGCCACTACGGTAGCCAACAAGGTATCTTCGGTAGCCAGCAACATCACGCAGACGACTACGGCATCTATAAACGGTGCCGCGACCTCAGCTATCAACAAGCTTTCATCATCCGTCACTGAACTGGTTAAGGTAATCACCTGATGCAGACAATCACATTGCAGGCCATTAAGGCTCAGGAGATGACGGTCAGGCTTGGCGACCAGTCAGTAACCCTTCGCATTTACCAGCGTACGACCGGTATGTATATCGACATTGGCATTGATGATTTGTGGATAGCGCAGGGTGTCATCTGCCTGAACGGCAACAAATTGGTCAGATATTCCCACCTTGGCTTTCAGGGTGAGTTGTTCTTTGCTGACACGAAAGGAAATGATGATCCTACCTATGATGGTTTGGGTGATCGCTTCCTGCTATTTTACGCCACAGCTGAAGAAATGAGTGCAGTCGCATGACTTACAAAAAACGCAGTCTTAAATTCCAGTTCAAGTTAAGCGATGGCGCTTTCGATGATAAGAAAAATGACATCCTTACCTTGGATAACGCCAAGGCTGAGGTTCAAGTTTCTGCGCTTGGAAGTCTTTCAGCTAACACGATGGATGCGAAGGTGTATGGACTCAGCCTAAAGAACATGGCAACCATCGGCTACAAAGGAACCCAATACGGAATAACAACTCAAAACATGATGAAAGTGTGGGCTGATGAAGTTCCGATATTCGAGGGGTCTATTGGCTGGAGTTATGCAGACGCTAACGAGATGCCAGACGCACCATTAATAGTGTACGCATCATCCACAGGTTACGCTCAATCTGTAGAAGCTGCGCCCTTCAATAAATCAGGAGTTGTGAAGGTCGCAGACATTATCACAACAATAGCTTCGCTTACTGGTTTTGCGGTTCGGGTTTCACCTGAGATAAGCGAGGTTGAAAGCAACCCGTTTTATCGGGGAAATTATATAGATCAAATACGTGATTGCTGCCGTGCTCACAATCTACTGTTTGATGTAAGACTAGGGATTATTTTTGTGTGGAAAGAGGGGGATGCCATAGACGATAGCATTCCGTTCGTTTCCTCGCGCACTGGTCTAATTGGTTACCCTCGATTCAATGGATGGGGAATTGAATTTAATACTTCCTTTAGCCCATTGTTGATTTTAGGTCGTGACGTGCAGCTTGAAACAGATCTGCCAAATGCCAGCGGGAAATACCGAATTAATTCAGCGGTGCACCATCTTTCAACATGGATGGAAGGCGGCCCTTGGATGACTCAGTGCTCTGCATCTCTCTTTACGGCAGGAAGATGAATGACAAATAAATATACCATCAAGCCACATGATCTTAATTCTGATGCCAATGCACAATTCTACATTTTAGAAAAGTTTCTGAACTCAAAGTCGTTCATCATGCTTGGTGTCGTAACAGCGGTGAAGTTAGGTCAAGATAATGAAATGAGCTTTGTCGACCTCAAGCCGCTTATCTCTGATCAAGGAGCGAACGGAAGCCTACTTGATAGTGGTACCATCTATAATGCCCCTGCCTGGAGGCTTCAGCGCGGCAGTAGTGCTGTGATCATGGATCCAGTGATTGGTGACATTGGGCTGATGGCTATATGTGATAAAGATATTAGAAACGCCGTAGACTCCCGCAAAGAATCAATGCCCGCTTCAGAGCGAAATCACAGCCCAGGAGATGCAATCTATCTGGGTGGTGTTTTGAATAATTCACCTTCGCAATATTTGAGGTTTATGGATGATGGCATCGACCTTGTTTCACCATTGGTAATAAACGTAGATGCGCCCGTAATTACCGCCAATGCATCAGAGTCATTTGTTGTTAACTCACCTAGCATCACGCTTAACGGCCCAGTAAATCAGGGGGCAGGAAGCTTCGCCGGGGACTTCAATTTTGCAGGCAATATCACCGCCACCGGAGAGGTCACTGGCAGAGGCATTAAGCTTTCTACACATACTCATGGTGGGGTACAATCAGGTAACTCTGATACACAAGGACCTAAGTGATGAGAATAAAAAACGCTTTTTTGTGCACGCTGCTGAGTTTTTTCGCTTATGGCTGCGCCATGTCACCTACAGATGCGGTCTCATACCAAAAAGATAACGGATTTGACGCGATAAAGCATCGGACGAGTGGCGGTGAAAAACTTTCTGTTTTGGATCTCAAGTCCAGATACAAAACGGAGACAAATAATAACTTGCCAATAATTCAAACCGCATCCTGTAAAACTGATGATGTTTGTTATTACGATTCCTATGCTAAAACGTATGATGACTTGGTGAATAAATATCGCCTAGAAAAGTCCAAGCAAAAAGCAAAGGAAGAAGAAAGCTGCGCATCTGATGAAAAGTGCTCTAGAGAAAAGGCTGTGAGCGATCTGTCTCAAAGGTTAAGGCAGCAATACAGCTTTATGCTTAGCACTAATCCTTACTTCCAAGGTGATGCAGACTCAATATTTCGGTCTGTTTGCGATGCATCAGCAAAGTATTATAAAAATGGTAACTCAAAAGAATCCCTCATCAACAACCTTCGAGATGCTCCCGGACTAGGGCCGCAAGCCAGAGGACAGTTGCTTGATATAGCGTCAACTTGTTGGGACATAACCAAGGCAGGCGTTAATTGGAATGTAGCGATAAGATAAAATAAACCTCCATCAGGTGAGATTTGTTACCCAATAATAGCCTCGGCAATTGCCGGGGTTTTTTTATGCCCGGAGAAAGCATGCTAACAAAATCACTTCAGCTAAACACCGAAGCATGGGACATCACTCTGGATGGCGCAGGCAACCTCGCATCGACTGCAAACCCCTACGCGGTGGCACAGGACGTTGCATGCGCCTGCAAGACGTTCTTGGGTGAGACCTGGTATGACACCACACTCGGTATTCCCTACTACCAGCGCATCCTAGGCCACTGGCCCGGAACTCAGCTGATCAACACCAAAATGCAGTCAGAAGCGTTGAAACTGGATTACGTCCAGACCGCAACCTGCACGACCGTAATCGGCAAGCAGAACCGCGTAGCTTCCGGCGTCATGACCATAACCGACACGAACTATAACCAGAGCACCATCAATTTCTGAGGCCAACATGGTAGATGAAGTAATTGTCACAACCTCAGTGCCGGCGGCAACGTTCTCTGACATTGGCCTTTCCTTACCTGATGAGAAAGATATTCTCGACGGGCGCCTGAGCGATCTGGATGACGCGCTGGGCGGCGGGATGAGCAAAAGCCTGACGACGCCGCAGGGGCAGATTGCCATGAGTGACACGGCAATCATTGCGGAAAACAACGACCAGAAACTGGCGATCGTAAACGGCATCAATCCAGATTATGCATCCGGACGATTTCAGGATGCTATCGGCCGCATTTACTTCATTGACCGTATAGCGGCACAGGGAACCACGGTAACAGCAACGGCAACTGGATTGGTCGGGACGTTAATTCCTGCCGGTAGCGCCGCGCAGGATGATGCGGGTTACATCTACTTCTCACTGGCTGACGCCACCATCCCGGCGTCGGGCGCGGTCGATATCGTGTTCCAGAACCAGACAACCGGCGCTATCGCCTGTCCGATTGGTTCACTAAACACGATATATCGCGCAGTTAACGGTTGGTCAGGCATCACAAATGCCGCCGCAGGTGTGCCGGGCAACGCCGTTGAAACGCGCGCCAACTTCGAATACCGGCGTAAGCAGTCGGTAGCGTTAAACGCGAAAGGTACTCCGGAGTCAATTTATGCCGCGGTGCTTGATGTGGAGGGTGTAGTTGATGCTTACGTCTGGTCGAATCATTCTGGCTCGACGGTCAACATTGGCTCTACAAATTACCCGGCGCCCGCGCATAGCGTTTATATCGCCGTTTATGGCGGTGAAGCAGCTGATATCGCGCAGGCCATTTACGTAAAGAATCAGGCTGCGTGCGGCATGGTGGGTAACACCTCAGCGGTGGTCACGGATACATCGCGCGGCACCAATATTTCTCCGAAATACACGATGACATGGAACACGCCAACGCAGACGCGAACATACTTCAAGGTGCAACTGGAAAACACCTCTTCGCTGCCTTCTGACATTGTCAGTCAGGCACAGGAAGCGGTCATCAGTGCGTTCAATGGTAACAGCGAATTGGTTCCAAAAGCGCGGATCGCATCGAAGGTTTTCGCCGGCGGTTATTACTCAGTGCTGAACAACATCGACACTGCATCCGTAAACGTCCTGTCTGTGACCATCAGCATTGACGGAACGAATTACAGCCCATCCATTGAATACGGCGTTGACCAGATACCCTCCCTTGATGCCAATGACATAAGCGTAACCCTCGTATGAAGAATGTGAGAGACACGATCCTCACACAATACGCCGCCAGCCCTAACCTGCGAAGCCTGATTGAATCATTCAATACCACGATGGATATGACGGAATTCACCGAAGGATTCCTCTCAACTATCTGGGATATCTCTACGGCTGGGGATTACGGGCTGGATGTGTGGGGCAAGATAGTCGGCGTTTCCAGGCTGCTTAACGTACCGCAGAAAACTACCAATTTCGGGTTTGACGAAGCGCTTATAAGCGCGAGCGACGACTCACCAAAGCCATTCGATGAAGCGCCCTTTTATGAGGGGTTACAACTAACCACCACGGTGCGGCTTGCGAATGATGGATACAGAAAACTCATCCTTGCCAAAGCGATGGCAAACATCACTGACTGCTCAATACCCTCACTGAATAACGCACTCAATTACCTCTTTGAAGGCGAGGGTGATGCTTTCGTGGCAATCACCGGCGTGATGTCGATGAGCTACGTATTCAGCTTCAATCTGTCACCGGTTGAATGGGCGATTTTGCTCAACTCAAATGCGATCGCCAAGCCCGCGGGTGTGAGCGTCAGCATCATGTCACTCGATTTCAATAACACATTTGGCTTCGCCGAGGCTGATATGCAGCCATTCGAAAGCGGAACGTTCTTCCCTGATTCAGGAATTCAAAATGCAAACCAGCTCACAACCTAAATTACTTCCAATCCCGTTTGCTGATGCGGGGTCAAAGCAGGACATTCCCAACGACTCTCAGATTGGTATTGTTGCTGGTCGAGCGTCTTATAATGACGGATTCCCTCCACTTACGAGGACGCCTCTTGCTGGAGGTGGTGTTCCACCGTTTGGCACCGACTTTAACGGCGTGTTCAACGACATCACTGCTGCAATTCGCTGGACACAGGCTGGCGCCGGTTATCCATTCAATGCTGCGTTTAACACTGCCGTGGCTGGCTACCCGAAAGGCGCGAGAATACCTAATTCGACGCTAGATGGTTTTTGGCTAAACACCACGGATGGGAACAGCGCAAACCCTGAAAATACCACCTCAGCACTGACTGGCTGGGTACCATCTGGAGTTTATGGCACTACAGCAATCACGGGATTGTCTGGTTCAAGCGTCACCCTAACAACGCTTCAGGCGTCCAAAGACAGAATTACACTGGCTGGCACGCTTACCGCCAATATCAACCTGGTTGTTCCGGCATGGATTAAGCGCTGGGAGATCGTAAACAACTGTACCGGTTCCTTTGCGGTAACGGTTAAGACACCAAATGGTACTGGCGTTGCGATAGCTACAGGAACCGTTATTAACGTTCTTGGTGATGGCACAAATATTGTCGCTACATATTCACCTGGCGCACAAATTGGCGCACCGATAGTAATGACCTCAACTGGCACATACACCCCTAGCTCAGCGGCGGTTAAATTTGTTGATGTTGAACTTTATGCTGCCGGTGGTGGTGCTGCAGGCGTGCCAGCATATACCAATAACACAGGCTCCGTAGGTGGAGGCGCATCTGCCGGGTCGTGGGTTAAATTCCGCGTACCTGCATCATTAATTGCCTCAGGCGTACTGGTGACAATCGGTGTGGGAGGTACCAGCGGAGTTTCCGGTGGCGGGAATGGAGGGGACGGCGGCCTATCGTCATTTGGTTCACTTGTTTCATGTCCTGGCGGGCTAGGTAGTGGTTATTCATCAACTACCGCCGCGATTAGTGCTGGCTCAGCAGCTCAGGCAGCAGCTCCAACAGTTTCAGCTTCGGTAACGACCATTACTTCTTCGAGGGGAATGCAAGGCAGCCCCGGATATCTTATCTCAACATCAACAGGCTCAGCAGGGGCCGGTGGTAGCAGTCCTGTAGGTGCTGGGGGAGGCACTGGAGCTTCAGGCAGCTCAGGAAGCAATGGTGCTGGTTATGGTTCAGCCGGAGGCTCTAGCCGCGCAATGGTGGGTGATACCGCAGCAAAACCCGGAGGCGCAGGCGCTCCAGGAGTCTGCATTATTAGGGAGTTAGCATAATGAGTAATACATACGCATTAATCCAAGACGGCATCGTTATTAATACTATTGTTTGGGCTGGTCCAGATGAGGAGCCGGTGGATTTTGGCGATGGTGTAACTTACGCAGAAATCCCCGATGATGAAGGTAATCAACCTTCAACCGGATGGCTTTATGATGGAACGACCTTTTCAGCTCCACCAATTAGTGAAGAGGAAGCGGCGGAACTCAAGCAGCAAAAAATTGCTAATAATTTAGCGATGAAGGCCAGCTTGATTGCTCAGGCAACGATAGCGATTGCACCACTTCAGGATGCTGTTGACCTTGATGAGGCGACCGATGCTGAAACCGCTCTACTTAAAGCCTGGAAGCAGTATCGCGTGGCCGTGAATAGGATCGATGCTAACACCGCGGACGAGATAACCTGGCCTAAGCAACCGTAATCAAAAAAGCCCCGGCAACGGGGCAGCTTAAGACCGCGTCCATCTTCATGCAGGCTGCGGGTGTAACCTTGAGGTTAGACCATTTGAGCCGTTTCTCATGTGATTCCCTTGCGGCAGGCGTACGTTAGAACTGCAGACCAAGGAGGCGTTATGGAAAACCTACTCAACAAAGAGGCTCAACATGAAGTGGCACGCATAATTGGCGATGCTGCGATAACCGTTCTTGCAGAGAAGCGGCCGCTATCGAGAGATGCTCTGATGCAAGTGATTCTCGGTGAGTCAAACCAAGAGCCCAACATAGCCAGAGACATCGCCCTGCATCTGCTTGAACGCTGACACCAGCCGGGCGGCATTGTCGCCCACCTAAATTCCCTTCCTCGCCAATCCCTTCGCAAAAACCACCATTAATCGACTTGATCGATCCTACCGATCGATATTACTGTATTTATATACAGTAAATATCAGGGAGGGAGATGACCATGCCCCGCGACTACGAAATCATGATGGCCTTTAAGCAGGCTATGAAGCGAGATGGATCAGGCCGCTTTACTATTAGCACGCTCGACTTTGTGAGCGAACTGGAGCGGCTCAACTGGCATTACACGCTTCGCGCAGCTAATAGCTGGATAGAGATGCACACGACTACCTTCCGTGACATTTCAACGGCTGATGGCGATGAGCGCACCTTTCAGGTATTCAATCCAAACGGCGGCATGTGATGTTTGCGCTCGTTGACGTGAACTCGTTTTACGCCAGCTGCGAGACGGTGTTCAGGCCAGATTTGCGCGGTAAACCGGTTCTGGTTCTCAGCAACAACGACGGCTGTGTGATCGCCCGCAGCGCGGAAGTTAAAGAGCTGAAAATCCCGATGGGTGCGCCTTACTTCAAGCTGAAGGACGAAATCCGCAGGCACAAGATTCACGTGTTCAGCAGCAACTATGCGCTGTATGCGGATATGTCGAATAGGGTAATGACGACGCTGGAGCAAATGGCGCCGTCAGTAGAGGTCTACTCAATCGACGAAGCTTTCATGGACCTGACCGGCGTCCGCAATTGCCGGGTGCTGGAAGACTTCGGCCGCGAGGTGCGCGAGACGATTAAGCGCAACACGCATCTGACCGTTGGCGTTGGCATTGCCCAGACTAAGACGCTGGCCAAGCTCGCCAATCACGCCGCGAAGAAGTGGAAGCAGACCGGCGGCGTCGTTGACCTGTCGAATGTCGATCGGCAGAAAAAGCTAATGGCGCTGGTACCGGTAGAGGAAGTGTGGGGCGTCGGCCGGCGCATCAGCAAGAAGTTAAATGCTATGGGCATCATTACCGCCAAAGACCTGTCGGAGCAAAGCACTTACATCATTCGCAAGCACTTCAACGTTGTGCTGGAGCGCACGGTGCGTGAGTTGCGCGGCGAACCATGCCTTGAGCTGGAAGAACTCGCGCCGACGAAGCAGCAAATCGTTTGCTCACGCTCCTTCGGTTCCCGAATCACCGAGTACATGGACATGCGCCAGGCTGTTTGCTCGTACGCAGAACGCGCTGCAGAGAAGCTGAGAAGGGAGCGGCAGTATTGCAGTCAGGTAGCCGTGTTCGTCCGAACCAGCCCGCACGCTAAAGGCGAGGTGTTCTACGGTAATCAGGCAATGGGCAGGCTGCTAACGCCCTCCAATGACACGCGCGACATCATCCGGGTTGCAATGCAGGGTCTCGACCACATCTGGCGCGACGGATGCCGGTATATGAAAGCAGGCGTGATGCTGGGCGACTTTTACAGTCAGGGTGTATCTCAGCTCAATCTCTTTGACGAATTCAAACCACAGGCCAACAGCGAATCGCTGATGCGTGTCGTTGATGGTCTCAACCAGAGCGGGAAGGGGAAATTATGGTTTGCAGGACAGGGTATCCAGAAATCCTGGGAGATGAAGCGCGAAATGTTGTCGCCGGCATACACCACCAGACTGTCGGATCTGCCAGTGGCGAAGTAACGTTCCTGCTTCAGCCGCTGCAGCATATTCTTTCTACCAGCAATGCCTGCTGCATGGTTGAGCTGAATGGCCGCAGGTGCATAATCGACAAGCAGCGTTACCCGGTAAACGGCGACACTGTGCTGATAGATATGTCAGGCATGTATGAGTGGGCGATGATCATGATTCACCCACGTCGCATCATTACCGATGATGGCGCATTCCTGATGGATGACCTGCTGGAAGATATTGCAGTTGTGGGGGAGGTGACGCATGAAATAACATCTTTATATGCTGATGATGATTTGCCAATATAGTTGTACCGAAATTTGTCCGAACCTGATCCGAATAAACTGGTAAGTGTTTGATCTGCAAAGTGTGTAATGGTAAGTATTGCAACCATGAAAAGGGGTGTTTTTGTTATCTATCTCCATAATAGATAAGAGAAATATCCCTATGCATCGTAAACAGGAATCGTATTCGGTCTTTTTTTGTCTCTTTTTTACCTTCCGAATTTAAAACCCTTTATTCCTCAATGAGAAAATAAAATTTCTTTTCGCTTGCTACTCCGCAAGATAAATGCGTTAATACTTCGTCGGTCTGAATAGCAGACAGTTAGAAGGTTAGTTCCCATTGTATTTCTCATCCCAGTTAGTGCCGCTTCAAGCCCTTTCTCTTTGAGTCTTATCCTAAGTTCTGATTCGTATCTGCAACTCGGCCCTTACGCCAATAGGCTCATTTAAAAGGTAAAAATTATGTCTAATAAAATTCTTGGAACGGTAAAATGGTTCAACTCAGAAAAAGGCTTCGGCTTTATTTCTCCTGAAAATGGCAGCAAGGACGTTTTCGTCCACTTCTCAGCCATTCAGGGCACTGATTATCGCTCACTTGATGAAGGTCAGCGTGTTGAGTTTTCAGTTGAAGATGGTCCAAAAGGTCCGTCTGCAACAAATGTATTAGGTCTGTAATTATTCGCATTTATAATCGTTTAAGATGTCCGCATTGCCAGAGTTCACAATATCGCACCTCCGCGTTCGATATTACGAAAATGAACCCACATGGCGCTAAATGTATTTTCTGCAAATCATCAATGATTGTGTTGAAAACTGCATAATAGCGGATATTCTGCCCTGATAATTATTAGGGCTTATCAGGTAATTGCCTGATATCAGAATCATTAGCACTGCTCAGGCAGTGCTTTTTTATTTTAAATACCCAGCATAACTTCACTTATTCCCGCGTTCGTCATCTTCAGCACATGCTATCTTTTCTCTTATTCCGCAATAAATCACCGTCAAAGAGAATCTTACGAGATGCACAAGTCTGTTATCCTGATCGCCTTGCTGCTGAGTGGTTGCGCACTGAAACAATATCCGCAGTCCGCCAATGTGAGCGATGCCGAAGCGCAAAGCTATGACTGCGCAGCCCTGAATCAGGAGATCGCTAAAAGCCAAAGCGTTCAGCAGCAGATTGATAAAACCGGTGAGTTTGATGCGCTGACGGTACTGGGATTCGTCGGGGATTTTGGTATCGGTAATGGCATTGCGAAGGCCAGCGCTAACAATAAAGCTGCGGCGCGTTTGCAACAGATGGAAAATCTCAAATCCGTGCGTTGTGTACATAACGCGACTTGATCATTATCGGATGGCAAATAACCAGCAAAAAAGATGCGGTCATATAGCAGCAGTCAGCCTGTGTGAAAAATGGTATAACGTTGGCGCATCTGATTAATGGCCGGATAAGGATCCTTCATGGCAAATACACAATATCTACTTTGGGTAATGATTGGCACACTCACGCTGCTTTGTATCTTTATTGGTGTGGTGGTTGGCCGTGCTAAAACCCCGCGCATTGGAACACTGACATTCGCCGGTTTATTAGCCTTCTTCTTGCTGGCGATCTTTTTAATCACGCGCTAGTACGCTATGCCCGCTGAATGCCGCAAATAGCGCGGCAGGGATGTGTAAAAGGCTGCAGTGTGCAGCCTCAATTCATTGTCACAGCGGTTTACGCGCGGCCAGCAAGAACATCATCGGACGATCGCGTTCTTCCGCCAGCGCGGGATTGAGTGCAACCATCTCTTCGCTCGGGCCCCATTCATCAAGATGCACGATCTCAAATCCTGCGCCAATTAACGCATTGATCCAGGTTGCCAGCTTGCGATGCTGCTTCTTCACGCCATCGGCAAACCAGTTGCTGATGCGTTCGCCTTCCTGCTGGTAATGATTGACTGACCAGCTGCGCTGCTGTTGTTCATCCACAATCCACTGCTGTTGTGTGGGTGCAGTGTAAATCGGATGCTCACAGGAAAACACCAGTGCGCCGCCCGGCGTTAACGCCTCAAACACGGTCGCGAAGAGCGCGTCAATATTGCTGAGGTAGTGCAGCGCCAGCGAGCTGTAGGCGAGATCAAAGGATTCGCTGAGCTGTAGCGTTTCTAAATCGGCGCGCTGATAGCGAATCTCGGTTCCCTGCGTCATGGTCGCGGCTTGCGCTAACATTTTCTCGGAAACGTCCAGACCCAGCACCTCGCGCGCGCCTTGCTGCTGCGCGTAGCGGCAAAACCAACCGTAACCGCAGCCGAGATCGAGAATACGTTTATCATGCAGGTCGGGCAGTAGCGCACGCAGTGCGGGCCATTCTGGCGCGCCGTCTAATCCCTTAACGGAACGTGGCAAGGTGGCGTAGCCGGCAAAAAAAGTGGGGTTGTCGTAAATATTCTGGCTCATACAGTCTCCTTTATATGATGCGCAAAGGAGTTTAGGCGTTTAGCGCGGAATGTAAAGTCGCGTAATTATCCCACAAATAACAGATGTACCAGACGAGCCAGTGATTCCAGCAGCAGCAAGCTGCCGATGAAAATAACGATTAATACACCAATGAATTGCTTCCGTCCGCTCATGCTGTTCCCTCCGCTGGCTAACCTTACCGGACTATACTTTAAGCCGGGCTCACTAAACTTCCAGTCAACCGGGAAAGATTACATGCTTTACCAAAAGGTAAACGCGCAAATGTGGCGAAATATTTGGGTGGTTGGCGATCTGCACGGTTGCCGCGCCCAACTCGATGCACAATTGCTCAAGCGGGATTTCGATAAGCAGCAGGATTTACTGCTGTCGGTGGGCGATTTAATCGATCGTGGCCCGGACAGTCCAGGCTGTTTAGCGCTGATGCAGGAACCCTGGTTTCGTTGCGTGCGTGGCAATCATGAACAGATGGCGCTCGCTGCGCTGGATGGGCGCGATCAAACCTTGTGGATGATGAACGGTGGCGAGTGGTTCTGGCAGCTAAAAGGCGCAGCGTTAATCGCTGCGCGCCATGCGTTGAAACGGTGTGCTGAGTTGCCGTTGATCCTGCATCTGGATTTCGGCGATCGCGTGGTGGTGATTGCCCACGCCGATTATCCTGCCAGCCACTATGCGTTAGGGCAGGATGTTGACTGGCAGCAAGTGGTGTGGAGTCGCGATCGGCTGGGACGCCATCAACGCGGCAGTTCAGCCCACATCGACGGCGCCAGTGATTTCTACTTCGGCCACACGCCGTTAGAACAACCACTCAATGTGGCGAATCAGCATTATATCGATACCGGCGCGGTCTTCGGCAATCGTCTTACTTTGGTGCAGTTACAGTAACGCTTAGCGGAACAGACGTCCGTCGCGCACCAGTTCACGCGGATAACTGTTTTTAATCCGATTACCTACCTTCTTCGCCAATCCCAGCGGCTGCTGCTGGTAGGTGACGATCACCTCATCACGGTTGGGCAACGTTTCCGGATGAATATCCTGACCACGATACCAGGTTTCCGCTTCCGCATCGGTGAGCTCGAAATCCAGCGCGCTGCATGGCTGCGTCAACGCCACAACTGCTTCGTGCTGCCAGCGATAGCCTTTCGGGAAGGTTTCGGCCAGCTTAAGGCCGATGCGCGAGAAGCGCACTTTACCCAGCCAACTCTCCAGCGCCGCCGGGAACAGCCACAGCTCTTTATCGCGCTGCCACAGCGTGTGGTTTTCATCCCACTGCAAGCCGACTTTGGCAGCGGCCTGTTGCACTTCGGCGCTCAGCTTGCGGCTGGCCGGAGAGAAGGGCAGTTTGCCGACTTTGTAGGTTGGCGTTGGCAACGCGGGAATGCTGGCGGTTTTGCGCAGACGCGCGACGAAGAAACCTTCGCTATCGAAAATCTGCGGGAATACGTGCAGGAAACCTTCGGCGGTTAACGCCTGATCGGCTCCCTCGAACAAACCGTTTAGCGGCACGATTTCAACCGCATCGGGATAACGCTGCTGCAACCAATGAATCACCTGCTGATTTTCGATTTGATTCAGTGTGCAGGTGGAGTAAATCAGCGTGCCGCCTGGCTGTAAGGCATGGAAAGCACTGTCGAGCAGATCGCGTTGGGTTTCCGCAATCGCTTCGGTGCTGGCCAGCGTCCAGTTACGCAACGCATCGGCATCTTTACGCACCACGCCTTCGCCTGAGCAGGGCGCATCGAGCAGAATGGCATCGAAACGCTCCGGCAGTGCGGCACCAAACACGCGACCATCAAAATGGGTCAGCGCGACATTGCTGACGCCGCAGCGGCTGATATTAGCGTGCAGCACTTTGACGCGGCTGGCCGAGTATTCGTTCGCCAGAATGGCGCCCTCATTGCGCATCAGCGCGGCCATCTGCGTGGTTTTGGAACCCGGCGCGGCAGCCACATCCATCACCTGACGCGCATCGGGTGCGGCGTCAAACAGCGCGGTAACCGGCAGCATCGAGCTGGCTTCCTGAATATAAAACAGTCCGCTCAAATGCTCCGCCACGCTACCGAGCGGTAGCGATTCGTCGTCACGCTCGATCCAGAACCCTTCGGCGCACCACGGAATGGGCGATAAGCGCCATCCATAATCGGTGGTGCGGGCGAGGAAATCATCCACGCTAATTTTTAAGGTGTTGACGCGTAAGCTGCGACGCAGCGGTTGCTGACTAATGGCGAGAAAGCGTTGCAGTTCGGCGTCGTCAGCAAGGCTGGCGCGCATCAGCGCGAGGAAATCTTCGGGAAAGCGATCGGACACGGGCATCTACCGGGAAACGAAATGTGCGCGAAGTGTAACACGCGAAAAAGAATCGGGCAGCCAGGCTGCCCGATTTGCTTAAGGTTGATTAGGGTCCGGAATCGCGGTGCCCCAGTCGCGCCACGCTTTCGGCGCTTCATCCTGTAGCAGGAAGTGTTTGTTGGCGCCGGCCTGCGGTGCTAACGGCACCGTTGGCGGCGTGGCAAACTGTACGCCGCCGCGAATGAACTGCTGGAAGGTGCCGGTTTTCAACACGCCGCCGATCAGACCGAAATCGAAGTTATAGCCGGAAGCCAGCCAGAACACCGAGTTGTTGCGCACCAGATGCTGGTACTTCTTGCTGATACGCAGCGCGATCTGCACGCGATCTGCCATATTGCCCAGCGACGTTCCGGTGACGGTGCCCACTTCGACGCCACGGAACAACACAGGCGTGCCCACCGACAGCGATCCCGCGTCAGCGGCATCGACATAAATCGTCAGGCCGTTCAGGTAGCGTGAATCGGTGATGGTGCTTTCCTGCAGTTCAAAGGTGCGCGCCGGCGAACCTTTGCCCGGATCGACGTTGAGATATGGCTGCAGCAGCGTTTCGATATGGTTAACGCCCGCCGCAGAAATCTCCGGCGACACCACCGAGAAGCGGCTGCCGATGCGCGCGAAGTCCTGCACGTATTCCGGATAAAGCACCGCTTTGGCGACAACCTGATTGTTATCAGAACTCAGTGCCAGCGATTCAACCTGACCAATGTTGATGCCGAGATAGCGAATCGGCATACCCGCCGCCAGTTTGCTGGCATCGAAGGTGTGCAGCGTAATCTGGCTGCCAACTGCACGCGCCGCGGTTTCTGACGAGTAGAGCACGCGTTTCACGCCTTTCGCCGCCTGCGCGCCGGTGAGATTATCAAAACTGATGGCACCTTTCAGCGCGCGGTTGAGCGGGGATGCCTGCACGGTCAAACCGCTGCCGTTGAGCTGCACTTTGGCGCCGCCTTCGGCCCAGAACACGCTCTCGCTGGTCAGCAACTTGCGATACTGCGGCTGGATATGAATCGAGATTTCAAACGCATCCGCACGCGGCACCACATCCACCACTTCACCGACCTGGAATTTGCGGTACAGCAGCACTGAACCGGCCTGTACATCCGGCAAGCTTTTGGCGGTAAGTTTCAGCGTGGTTGGCGGCTGTTCACCCACGATGCCTTCTTCGGCACGTTCCGCATCGGCATATAAAGGATAACGACTGGAAGGATTGCCTTTCGCGCCCGGAATCAGGCGAATGCCGCCATCCACCCATTCACGCGCGCTGGCGCCCAGCACTTTCATCCCGTCGAGGCCGAACTTCACATCGAGACGGCTATTCACCACAAACTTGCTGTCGGCGTGCACCAGATTACGGTGCTCCGGATTGATGGCCGCCACAAAGCTGATGCCATTTTCATCCAGCGTGCGTGAAATCACCTGGCCGATTTTCATGCCATACAGCATCACCGGCTGGCCGGCATCGATACCGTAGGTTTCCGGTGCGCTGAGTTTTACCGTCAGCACGTCCGGTTTTTGCAGCAATGTTTCGCTGGCTGGCAACACGGTGAAGTGATCCTGCGGCTCGCCTTCGCCTGGCACCAGTTCAAAGGTATTGCCGGTTAGCAGGCTGCTAAGATTGGTGTCGGTCAGGCTGATCTTCGGCGTGCGCATTTCAATGCGCGTCCCGCTGCGCATCAAACCGGTTACTGAAGGATCAACCGTCAGCTCGCCGGTGACTTTGCCGCCATCCAGCAGGTTGAGTTTGGTTAAGGTGCCGACTTCCAGTCCCTGATACATCAGTGGCGTGCTATCGGCTTTCAGGTTATCGCCGCTCGGCAAATCCAGTTTCACTTGCACGCCGCGCTGACTGCGCGCCAAATCTGGATAGAGCTGGTAGTTGGCATCCACCTGAGCTTGTTCACCATCATTAGGTGAATCGAAGGCAATTGCACCGTTCACTAACGCGGCCAGGCTTTCCAGCTTCACTTTGGCACCGCTCAGGCTGACATCCGCATCGACGCCGGAGACATTCCAGAAGCGGCTCTGCTTTTTCACCAGATTGATAAAGCGGCGCTCAATCAGCACATCAATGGTGACGCCATCGGTGCTGTTGTTCAGGCTGTAATCGTAAACGCGACCCACCGGGATTTTGCGGTAATAAACCAGCGAACCGGTGTTGAGCGAGCCGAGGTCGGGCGCGCGCAGGTGAATCAACAGTTCGCCGGTATTAACGCGATACTTCGGTTGGGTATCGAGCGCGGTGAAGTGATCGCTCTCTTTACCTTTACCCGGCATCATGCCGATGTAGTTACCGCCGACCAGTGCATCAAGCCCGGAGACGCCCGCCAGCGACGCTTTCGGCGTCACCAGCCAGAACTGAGTGTCTTCACGCAGTGCATCGCGCATGTCGCTTTTGATGCTGGCTTTAATCTGGATGCTGCGATAGTCATCACTCAGCACAATGCCTTGCACCGTGCCCACTTCTACGCCCTGATAACGAATCGGCGTGCGGCCTGGCACAATCCCGTCGGCAGTCTGGAAGTTAATGGTGATCGTCGTACCGCGCTCCTGATAATTGGTCCACAGCAGCCAGCCAGCAATCAGCAGGGCGATAATGGGCAATAACCAGAACGGCGAAATCTTGCGCTTGTTGCGCAGATTGGCGCTAGTCGGTGTAGTCGGCGTTTCCTGTTGCATGTGCATCCCAGATCAGGCGGCTATCAAGCCACTCTACAGCCATAATGGTCAGAACAACGGCGGCGCCAAAATAGAAGGCGGCCGGTCCCATGGTAAAAGCCAGCAGCTGATCACGATTGACCAGCGACATGGTTACAGCAATCACGAACAGATCCAGCATCGACCAGCGGCCCACCCAGGTGACGGCGCGCAGCAGGCGAATGCGGGTTTTTAAGCCCTGTTCGCATTTGAAATGAATGCTGATCAGCAAGGTCAGCATCACTAACACTTTGGTAAAGGGCACCAGAATACTGGCGATAAACACCACCGCGGCCACCGGTATATTGCCCGATGCCAATCCCAGTATGCCGGAAAATATGGTGTCTTCACGGCGTGCGCCGTTAACGTACACCACCGATATTGGCAGCAAATTGGCGGGGATAAGCAGCACAATCGAGGCAATCAGCGCTGCCCAGGATTTCTGCAAACTGTGGCGGCGGCGATAGTCGAGCGGCGTATGGCAACGCGTGCAGCGACCGCGTTCATCTGGCACACCGGTTTGATGGCAGTTGAGGCACACTTGCCACTGTTCCGGCGGGGAAGTGGGCATCGCTTGCGGATAATAGTGTTCCCACAGCTGCTCGACGTTCAGGTGAATCAGCGTCAGTAGGCTCAGCACCGTCAGCGCAATATAGGCCACTAAACCGTAGCCCACTTCCAGCGAGGCGTAATCCTGCACTTTGATCGATGCCACCGCCACGCCGACCAGATAGATATCCAGCATCACCCACTCTTTGAGCTTGTCCATCATCAGCAGGACCGGGCGCAGGTTCATCCCGAGCGCGTTGCCCACCCACAGATAGAGAATGCCGATCACCAGCGTGACCGGCGCGCCAATGGTGCAAAACGCCACCATTGAAGCGGTGAGGATGTTGCCTTGCTGCGTCATTTGAATCACGCCCTCCAGCAGGCTGGCGTTAATACGCATGCCAAGCAGGCGAATATCGACCAACGGCAAGCTAAAGGCGAACGGCATCAGCACGATCATTACCACCGCCATGGCGGTGAGTCGCGTCATCGACCAGTCACGACCGCTCTGAATTTGTGCATGACAGCGAGGGCAATAGGCCGTCTGATGCGATTTCACATCCGGTAAGGAAAAAAGGGTATCGCATTGCGGACAACGCTGATAACGTGCGTGGGGCAACGTCTGGCTGATAGCGTGAATTTTCATAGGTGACGCAAGTGCCCATCGTTCGTTACGTTTACCGGCATGCTGAGTAGCGCAAATTTGCCTGCAATATTCGGTGGTAGCAGAATACGCTTATCCACCGACTGCTAAGGGTATAGTAACTAACAGAATGATTCACCTTATGCGCCTGGATAATTAGTGCTTATTTTAACAACTGAGTGACATCAAGGTCACCACAGTGACGAGTTATGGTTGAACAATGAACAAAAAAGCTTTTTACGAGGATTTGAATCGCGATATCCGCGCCCTGTTGGCGGGTGAAACCTCGTTCCTGGCCGCGCTCGGCAATTGCAGTGCGCTGCTTTTTGAACGCCTGGAAGGCGTGAACTGGGCTGGATTCTATTTACTGACGGAACCGAACACGCTGGTACTGGGCCCGTTCCAGGGCAAAATCGCCTGCGTACGTATTCCGGTTGGCAAAGGCGTGTGCGGAACCGCGGTAGCCGAGGACAAAGTGCAATTGGTGGAAGACGTGCACGCGTTCCCAGGTCATATCGCGTGTGACGCCGCCAGTAATGCCGAAATCGTGATTCCTCTGAAAGTAAATGGCACCCTCGTGGGTGTTTTAGACATTGATAGTACGGTTTATTCTCGCTTCGATAGCGAGGATGAAGCGGGGCTGGTGGCCCTTACCGACGGGCTTTGTGAAGTGCTGGCGGGCAGCGACATCGTAAAATTTATTCAGCTGACGCACAGCTAATCGACTGGATCACATAGCATTTGGCGATGTTGTCATTATAATGTCGCCTGTTCATGCCTGCTCTGGTCGGCAAATCCGTTGTAATCAGGAAATTTCATGGAAAATCAACCTAAGTTGAATAGCAGTAAAGAAGTCATCGCCTTTTTGGCGGAACGTTTTCCGCAATGCTTTAGCGCCGAAGGCGAGGCGCGTCCGCTCAAAATCGGCATTTTTCAAGATCTGGTCGAGCGTGTTCAAGGCGAACTGAGCCTGAGCAAGACGCAACTGCGTTCTGCCTTACGTCTTTATACCTCTAGCTGGCGTTATCTTTATGGCATCAAAGCGGGTGCCATTCGTGTCGATCTCGATGGCAACGCCTGTGGCGTGCTGGATGAGCAACACGTAGAACATGCGCGCAAGCAACTGGAAGAAGCGAAAGCCCGCGTTCAGGCGCAGCGCGATCAGCAGAAAGCGAAGAAGCGTGAAGCCGGTGAAGAGACCGCTGAACGTCGTCCGCGCAAGCCTGCTCCGCGTAAAGCTGCCGAAGGTGATGCACCGCGTAAGCCACGTCCTCAGGCGCCGCGTGCGGCCGCTACTGAACGTGCCGCCGCACCGCAGCCACCGCGGGCCAAACCTGTCACTGATACCTCAACGTTGCAGCCCGGCCAGAACATCAAAGTGACTGCAGGCAAAGGTGCAATGGACGCTACCATTCTTGAAATTACTAAAGATGGCGTTCGGGTTCAGCTCGCTTCCGGCATGGCTATGATTGTGCGCGCAGAACATTTGCAGTTCTGAAACGGAGGCTGACCCTGGCATGAACAATATTTTAAAGATCGGTATGATCGCGGGCCTGCTTTTAGCAGGCCCCACCTTTGGTGCAGATAATATTACCCGCGCCGACCAGATTCCCCAGCTACACGAAGATCCACAGCATCCCACCGTCAGCGAACGCGTTACCTCGCGTTTCACCCGCTCTCACTATCGCCAGTTCGATTTGAATCAGGACTTTTCCGCGAAAATTTTTGATCGCTACCTGAATCTGCTCGACTACAGCCACAACGTGCTGCTGGCATCGGATATCGCGCAATTCGCCGATAAGAAAACCACCGTCGGTGATGAGTTCCGCAGCGGTAAGCTGGATGTGTTTTACGATCTCTACAATCTGGCGCAGAAACGCCGCTTTGAGCGCTATCAATATGCGCTGAGCGTGCTGAACCGCCCAATGAATTTCACCGGCAATGACACCATTGACATTGACCGGGCAAAATCGTCATGGCCAAAGAGCGTTGATGAGCTCAACGCGCTGTGGGATGCCAAAGTTAAATATGACGAACTGAGCCTGAAACTGGCCGGTAAAGATGAGAAAGAGATCCGCGAAACGCTGACCAAGCGTTACAACTTTGCCATCCGTCGTCTGGCGCAAAGCAACAGTGAAGATGTGTTCCAGTTGGCGATGACCGCGTTCGCGCATGAAATCGATCCGCACACCAACTATCTTTCACCGCGCAACACCGAGCAGTTCAATACCGAAATGAGCCTGTCGCTGGAAGGTATCGGCGCAGTGCTGCAGATGGATGACGATTATACGGTGATCAACTCGATGGTCGCCGGCGGTCCGGCGGCGAAGAGTAAAGCGATCAGCGTCGGCGACCGCATTGTCGGTGTCGCTCAGCCGGGCAAGCCAATGGAAGATGTGATTGGCTGGCGTCTGGATGATGTGGTTTCAAAAATCAAAGGACCGAAAGGCAGCAAAGTACGCCTGGAAATCCTGCCAGCGGGTAAGGGCACCAAAACCCGCACCGTAACGCTGACGCGTGAAAAAATCCGTCTGGAAGATCGCGCCGTAAAAGGCACCGTGCATAACGTCGGCAAACAGAAAGTTGGCGTGCTCGACATTCCTGGCTTCTACGTTGGTCTGACTGACGATGTGAAAGTGCAGCTGCAGAAACTGCAGAAGCAGAACGTCGACAGCGTGGTTATCGATCTGCGTACCAACGGCGGTGGCGCCTTGACCGAAGCCGTTTCACTTTCGGGCCTGTTTATTCCAAGCGGGCCGGTGGTGCAGGTGCGTGATAACAATGGCCGCGTGCGTGAAGACAGCGATAACGACGGCATTGTCTATTACAAAGGTCCGCTGGTGGTGCTGGTCGATCGCTTCAGTGCTTCGGCTTCAGAGATCTTCGCGGCGGCGATGCAGGATTACGGTCGTGCGCTGATTGTCGGTGAGCCGACCTTCGGTAAAGGCACCGTGCAGCAGTATCGTTCGCTGAACCGTATCTACGATCAGATGCTGCGTCCGGAGTGGCCAGCGCTGGGTTCTGTACAGTACACCATTCAGAAGTTCTACCGCATTAACGGTGGCAGCACTCAGCGTAAGGGCGTAACGCCCGATCTGCTGATGCCAACCGGCGTTGAAGCGGCAGAAACCGGTGAGAAGTTCGAGGACAACGCGTTGCCTTGGGACAGCGTGAATGCGGCAAGCTACACCAAAACCGGCGATATCGCGCCATTGGTACCGCAGCTGACCAAAGAGCACGCCGATCGCATCGCTAAAGATCGCGAGTTCCAGTACATCATGAAAGATATTGCGCGTTTCGATGCGATGAAAGACAAGCGTAATATCGTGTCGCTTAATCTTGCCCAGCGCGAGAAAGAGAACCGCGAAGATGATGCACTGCGTCTGGAACGCATCAACGCGCGCTATCAGGCGGAAGGCAAAGCGCCGCTGAAGAGCATCGAAGATCTGCCGAAAGATTATAAAGAGCCGGATCCGTATCTGGATGAAACGGTGAAAATCGCGAACGACATGGCGGAGCTGGAAAAATCCCAGCCTGCTGCCGCAAGCGCGAAATAACCGTCTGGTTTGTGAAATAGCACCGCTTCGGCGGTGCTTTTTTTTACGCTAAAATCGTTGTTAAGCGCCGCTGATGCAGCGAAATGCGCACTTCACTGCCTAATGTAAAGTTATGTCTTTTTAGGCACTTAAAGATTAAGGTTGCTTGAAATGCGCGGCGATGACCATAGGATAGATATCCGCGCATAAGCGCGTGCACAACTGAGGAAGATTAACGTTTATGATGCGTATTGCTCTTTTCCTGCTCACCAACCTGGCGGTGATGTTGGTATTCGGACTGATTTTGAGTCTGACAGGAATCCAGTCAAGCAGTGTTATGGGTCTGATGATTATGGCAGGTCTGTTTGGCTTTGGCGGTGCGTTTGTTTCACTGCTGATGTCCAAATGGATGGCGTTACGATCCGTTGGCGGTGAGGTCATTGAACAACCGCGTAATGAGACGGAACGCTGGCTGATGGAAACCGTCGGCCGCCAGGCACAACAGGCTGGCATTGCGATGCCGCAGGTGGCGATTTACCACGCGCCCGACATTAACGCCTTTGCGACAGGTGCGCGTCGTGACGCCTCGCTGGTCGCTGTTTCTACCGGCCTGTTGCAAAACATGAGCCGTGATGAAGCGGAAGCGGTGCTGGCGCACGAAATCGCCCATATCGCCAACGGTGACATGATCACCATGACGCTGATTCAGGGTGTGGTGAACACCTTTGTCATCTTCATCTCGCGTATTCTGGCGCAGATCGCTTCCGGTTTCCTGTCGGGTAACCGCGACGGTGAAGAGAGCAGTAACGGAAACCCGATGGTGTATTTCGCGGTCTCCATGGTGTTGGAACTGCTATTCGGCTTCCTCGCCAGCATCATTACCATGTGGTTCTCACGTCATCGTGAATTCCATGCCGATGCGGGTTCCGCCAAACTAGTTGGTCGCGAGAAGATGATTGCTGCACTGCAACGTCTGAAAACCAGCTACGAGCCACAGGAGCCAAGCAGCATGATGGCATTCTGCATCAACGGTAAAAACAAATCGTTGAGCGAGCTGTTCATGTCGCATCCGCCGCTCGATAAACGTATCGAAGCACTGCGCAGCGGTGAATATCTGAAGTAGTCGGTGATTGACAGAAAAAAGGGCGCCAGATGGCGCCCTTGCTGTTTCTAGGATTCGGCAGGCTGCCGTGACTGCGTCATGCGCGCCAGGCTCACCACGGCGGCGACGCTGGCGAAGCTGCCTGCTAACAGCAGAGACGCGTGCGTGCCGCTGTCGTTGAACAGATTAAACATCAGCGCCACCAGCGCCGCGCCGCTGCTTTGTCCTACCAGACGCGCAGTGCCCAGCATTCCGCTGGCGCCACCGCTGCGATTACGCGGTGCTGCGGTGATGATGGTGTGATTGTTGGGCGACTGGAACAGGCCAAAACCGGCACCGCACAGCATCATGCGCCAGATGATATCCACGTCAGTTGGCTGCGTCGGCAAGAGCGCCAGCAGGAACAGACCGGCAGCGAACATCGCTAATCCCAATCCACCCAATAATCCGGCATGGAACTTCTCGATCAGGCGACCCGCAATCGGTGCCATCACCATGGTTGCCAGCGGCCACGGCGTGAGCAGCAAACCGGTTGCCACTTCATCCCGGCCCAGCACGTTTTGCAGGAAGAACGGCAACGCCACCATCGCCAGCATCTGCGCGCAGAACGAGCAAATTGAGGTGCCAATCGACAGCGAAAAGATCGTAATGCGCAGCAAATCCACCGGCAGCAACGGCACCGGCATCGCCAACTGGCGACGGACAAACACGATGCCAACCAATACCAATGCCACCAGTTCGGCCACAATCAGCCAGCCGTTTTGCCCCTGCGAGAAACCGCTCAGTGCAGATATGAGCAGGCCAAAGAACAGCGCATTCATTACGGCGCTTGGCACGTCGAATTTCTGTTGTTTGGCTTTCTGGGTGTTATCCGGCAGGAAACGCAACGCCAGCCACAGCGCAACGATGCCGAGCGGAATGTTGATCAGGAACAGCCATTTCCAGCTGGCGACAGACAGAATTGCCGCCGCTACGGTTGGTCCAGCCGCGCTGGAGACCGCAACAATCAGCGAATTGATCGCCATACCGCGTCCGAGGAAGCGCTGCGGATAGATGATGCGGATCAGCGCCGTGTTCACGCTCATCAACGCGGCACCACCAAAGCCTTGCAGCACGCGCGCCACGGTCAGCGTATTCAGCGATGAGGAGAGGGCGCAAAACAGTGAGGTAGCGATAAACAGCGCGAGTCCAACTTGATAAACACGGCGGTAGCCGAGCATATCGCCGAGAAACGATAGCGACAGCAACGAAATAACGATGGCGATTTGGTAGGCGTTTACAATCCAGATCGATTCGGCTGGGCTGGCATTCAGTTCACGCGCAATGGTCGGTAAAGCCACGTTGGCGATCGCTCCATCCAGCACCGCCATCATAATACCGAGCGCAATGGTGATGATCGCGCCATAGCGCTGTGGAACGGGTAATCCATCCTGGGCAACTGTAGAAGGCATAAGTAAGGTAAGTAAAGAGAGTGAATATCATCATGCTAATCAATTCGCTGCTGAAAAGCACCGCATTCATTGACATAAAATTACGTGTGAATGTGTCACTTCGCGTCAGTCGTTGCCGCCATCAGGCTGAAACGCATATACTGACGTTTCTGTTCCGTTTTTTTTGAAACACTGTCAAAAAAGGATACGCGCCATGGCGAGCAGCGATAATGATAAACAGCCAGACTCGGTTTCATCAGTGATGAAAGTGTTTGGCATTCTGCAGGCGCTGGGCGAAGAGCGCGATCACGGCATCACTGAATTGTCCCAACGTGTGATGATGTCGAAAAGCACCGTCTATCGCTTTTTACAGACCATGAAATCGCTCGGCTATGTGGCGCAGGAAGGGGAAAGCGAGAAATACTCGCTGACGCTCAAGCTATTCGAACTCGGTGCCAAAGCGTTGCAGAACGTCGATCTGATTCGAAGCGCCGATATTGAGATGCGTGAGCTGTCGCGTCTGACCAAAGAAACCATTCACCTCGGCGCGCTGGAAGAAGACAGCATCGTCTACATCCATAAAATCGATTCACTGTATAACCTGCGCATGTATTCGCGCATCGGCCGCCGCAATCCACTGCACACCACCGCGATTGGTAAAGTGCTGCTGGCATGGCGCGATCGTGCTGAAGTGCAGGAGATCCTTAGCGAAGTAGAATTCCGCCGCAGTACCGCTAAAACCATTGTCACTGCAGAAGCGCTGCTGGCGGTGTTGGATCAGGTAAAAGTGCAGGGATTTGGTGAAGATAATGAAGAGCAGGAAGAGGGCTTACGTTGCATCGCGGTGCCGGTATTTGACCGCTTTGGCGTGGTGATTGCGGGACTGAGTATCTCGTTCCCCACCATTCGTTTTTCCGAAGAAGCCAAAAATGAGTATGTGGCGATGCTGCACCGTGCGGCGCGCAATCTGTCCGAACAAATGGGCTACCACGACTATCCTTTCTGAAATGAAAAACGGGCTGTTACCAGCCCGTTTCAACGCTTAATTGTCGACTACTTCGCCACTTTTCTTCAGCAGTGGACAATCCGTTACGCCGACGATACCGCTGTCTGTGTGCAGATACTGTGCCGTAATCATACCGCGTGCGGTCAGATAGCTGCATTGCAGCCCAAATCCCGCCGCATTCTTATTGCTGCCGGTGAGTACGCCATAGCCGGTTAGCAGCATCGCTAACCAAATTAATGCCACCAGCATAATCGTCCGAATAAGTAGTTTCATCTTTTCTCCTTGTGATACACAACGCAGCGCGTCCAACGTTGCTGCGAATCTACTGTAGCAGCATGCCGCGCTTTAGCTATCGAATCGATCAGAGATAACTGAAAGAGAGGAGATACGGGATAATCTGCTTTCCGTCGCTACCCATTATCTTTTGCGTCGGCAACGAGTAGAATCAGCGGCGGAGTAGATATTTGATTTTTGACTACAGAGGCAGTTATGAACGAATTAGCCGCAAACACCAGCCCGCTGTTTAACTATGGCGTTCTGGCCCTCATCATTCTTGTGGCCTTTATTGTCTGGTTCTTTGTTAACCGGGCTAGCGTGCGCGCCAGTGAGCAGATCCGTTTGCTGGAAGCCGTTATCGAAGAGCAAAAGAAACAGAATGCGCTCCTGCGTCGTCTGGTTGACGCACAGCCATCCACAGCAAAAGCACCAGTAGATGAAGACGCGGATGAAAAACGCGATTTTATTCGGATGATCCCGGAACGTTAAGCCGTTGGAAGGGGTGAAATAATCGCCGTTAAGGCAACCAGCTACGCACTGAAATGGTGCGTGGCGGGATAAGGCCTTTAAGTTGATTCCCTTCTTCAATTCGCTATGAATAGCAGTGATCACGGCCAGAAAGAATATCAACTAAGATTAATCCTAATGAGTTTTTGTTAAATCAAGCTCTTCAATGTTTTTTTTAACATTTAATTGTTGGGTAGATAGTTAGAATTGAGATAAATGCCACGTAATGTTAATGCGTTTATATGGGGCGTATATTATTGGCTTCTCCTGATTTTGGTGCAAAACAATTACGAACTTATACCCGATAAAACTATTTGTACAAGATTTGAACAGCGCGCAGTTGTTGTGTAGCGAGCGAACTTTTCAGTGGAATATTTTATTGATGCCATATTAGTGCAATATTTTTGTCGTAGTGTTAACCCCTTAAAATTGTACCGATTTAGACATTACCGCTGCGCTTGACTAAGCGGCGATTTAGCGCTAACTATACTGACTGATAACCCTTTTTTGCGCACCTTCCGCGTTGGGTGTCAATATGTTGATTGATGAAGTGCAGCGCCAATTAACTAATTCTGTGCGTCACGTCGATCACCGTTTAAAAATGGCTTGCCATTAATTAACGGATATGTGATAACAAATCGTGGGTCAAACGAGGTACAGTTCTGTTTATGTATGGCATCTTCAGTAAAGAAGTTACGAGTAAAGACGTTGACGTTGAATACCGCTTCCTTGCCGAACCTTAAATTAGTGCCTCATTCAGTAATGTCTCTGGTTTATCTGTAAGTCTGCCTGCGGGCAATATAATCATTGAAAGGAAATTTGCGAAATGGCAAAGATTAAAGGTCAGGTTAAGTGGTTCAACGAGTCTAAAGGTTTTGGTTTTATTACTCCTGCTGATGGTAGCAAAGATGTGTTCGTACACTTCTCTGCAATCCAGGGCAATGGTTTTAAAACTCTGGCCGAAGGCCAAAGCGTTGAGTTCGAAATCCAGGATGGCCAGAAAGGTCCTGCTGCGGTCAACGTTACCCCAATCTGATTTCGCCCTCAGGCTCGGTGCCATGCACCACTGAAACGAATCCTAAAGCCCCGTTCACTGAACGGGGCTTTTTCTTTTATCCTTTCTGTAGCCAGATGATCAGGGTAAACTGCGCCGCGAATTGCTAACCCGGAGTTATCTATGTCTTTGATTTGCCCACTTTGTCATCAGCCTTTATTGCAGCAGGCCAATAGCTTCCGCTGTGATGCAGGTCATCAGTTTGATCAGGCGAAAGAAGGGTACGTCAATTTACTGCCGGTGCAGCATAAAGGTTCGCGCGAACCGGGTGATAGCGCCGAGATGCTGCAGGCACGGCGCGCCTTCCTCGATGCCGGACACTATCAGCCGTTGCGCGCGGGTGTCGCCGGGATCCTCGCTCAGCATCTGAGTGAGCAAGGTGCGCAGCTGTTAGATATCGGATGCGGGGAAGGTTATTACACCGCGGCGATGGCCGATGCGTTACCGCAGGCGCAACTCTTTGGGCTGGATGTGGCAAAAGCGGCGATTCGCATGGCAGCTAAACGTTATCGCGAGGTGAAATTCTGCGTGGCGTCCAGCCAGCGTTTGCCTTTTGCCGATGCTTCTCTGGATGGCGTGGTGCGCATCTATGCGCCCTGCAATGAAGATGAGCTGAGCCGCGTAATTAAAGCGGGTGGCTACCTGCTAACGGTGACGCCGGGACCGCATCACTTGCAGCAGTTCAAGGCGCTGATTTATCGCGAAGTGCAGCTACACGCGGCAGAAGAGAAGGTATATGCCGGCTTTAAGCCGGTCGATCAACAAAACCTGACTTACAGCATGACGTTGAGCGGAAGTGAGGCGGTGAGCTTATTGCAGATGACGCCATTTGCCTGGCGCGCGCGCGAAGATGTGTGGCAGAACCTGGCGGCATCCAGCGAGTTTAACTGTGATGCCGACTTCATGCTGACGTTGTGGCAGCGCGATTAACGCGCTTCCACCAGCGTATTGTAGATTCGTTCCAGGTCATCCAGCTGTTTGACGGCAATCAGCAGGCGGCGCTGCTCCAGCTGCATTACCAGAATGCCGTCTTCAGACAGATTCATACTCTGAATGCGACCGTAGTCGATCCACACGCTGCCAAAAAACAGGCCATTTTCCTTCATCAGCAGCTTCGGGCTGCGCACCCAGAATAGCCAAATCGCCATAAAGCACAGCACCATCAGCAAATTGGTGGTGAGTTGCGTGCCATGTTTATCAATGTTGTTCCACAGCAGAATCAGCAGCAGCACCACGAAAATGGCGCTATCGATTTTATGGCGACGGCGCAGCGCGACGCGCAGTTTGGTCGGACCATTGCGGCGTGGCAGGATCGCTTCATCATAGATGGCGAACAGAATGAAGCCTGCAATCAGCAGGGCGATCAGGGCGTCAGTCAGTGACATTAGGTGTTCTTCCTCAATCGAAATTACCTCAACGTGGGCGCTCAGGTAATGCCGCTCGAAAATAGCCGGGAGCAGGGCTCCCGGCAGGATGATTACAGACCAAGCAGGCCGATCCAGTAACCGAAGATACCGAGGGCGAAGAAGCCGACGATAATCCACAACGCATTCACCTTACGACGCAGCAGCCACATACAGCCAAAAGTCAGCAGTAGCGGAATCAGGCCAGGCATCAGCTGATCGAGGATCGATTGCACCGTAGTAACCGTGGTTTTACCGGTCTGGTCGGTGATGCGCGACACCACCAGCGGCACATTCACATGCGTCCACTTGTTAACCAAGGCCCCCATGACAAAGAGGCCGAGAATCGACGCGCCCTCCGTCAGTTTCTGCAGGAAACCGCCGCCCATATCACTGACGATATCCACGCCTTTACGGTAGCCGTACGCCACACCGTAATAACGCGTTAACAGACGCACGGCGTTAAACAGGATGAAGAACAGCAGCGGACCCAGCAGGCTACCGCTCATCGCGATACCGGCACCCAGCGCAGCAAACACCGGACGCACGGTACCCCAGAAAATCGGGTCACCTACACCAGCCAGCGGACCCATCAGACCCACTTTGATGCCGTTAATCGCCGCATCATCAATCGGCGCACCGTTGGCACGCTGCTCTTCCATCGCCATGGTAACGCCCAGCACCGGCGCCGCTACGTAAGGATGGGTGTTGAAGAACTCGAGGTGACGTTTAATCGCCTGTTTACGTTCGTCGTTGTTTTCTGGATAGAGGCGACGAATCACCGGCACCATTGAGTAGCAAAAACCCAGCGCCTGCATACGTTCAAAGTTCCACGAACCCTGAAACAGGTTAGAGCGCAGGAACACACCGCGGACATCGCCGGGGGTGAGTTTCTTTGGAGTGTTAGTTGTATCAACCATGATTTCACCTGTTCCTAGTCGAGTTCGTTATCGAGGTCATTGTTTGCAGGACCGCTGGTTGCAGCACCTGCAACGCGGTTATATTTCGGTGCCAGCTGGATATACAGCACCGCCATCACCACGCCAATCACGCCGAGCGCAACCAGGTTGAAGTTGGTGAAGGCTGCAGTAACGAAGCCAAGGTAGAAGAACGGCATCAGGTAGCCCGCGCGCATCATGTTGATGACCATCGCGTAACCGACCACCACGATCATGCCGCCGGCGATGTTCAGGCCGTTGGTGACCACGTCTGGAATCGAGTTCAGCAGTTCCTGAACGACGTGAGTACCGACAGAAATCGCCACGATCAGTGCTGGGATGGCAATACGCATCGCCTGCAATACCAGCGCGGATACGTGGATCCAGCTGATCGCCGTCAGGTTACCTTTCTCGGCTGCCTTATCGGCGGCGTGCTGGAAGGCCACGGTGATGGTACGCACGATGATGGTCAGAACCTGACCCGCCGCGGCCAGTGGAATCGCCAGTGCGATACCGGCACCCACGCTTTGACCACCGGCAATAACCAGAATGGTTGAGATAATCGAAGCCAGCGCCGCATCCGGTGCAACGGCCGCACCGATGTTCATCCAGCCCAGTGCAATCATCTCCAGCGTACCGCCGATGATGATACCGGTTTTCATATCACCGAGGACCGCACCAATTAAGGTACAAGCCACCAGCGGACGGTGGAACTGGAACTCATCAAGAATCGATCCCATCCCGGCAATACAGGCCACAATAAATATCAAAATGATTTGTAGCGTGGTTATCTCCATTGCATTTCTCCTCTGCAAGGTCTCTAAAATTCGCCCACAAATGCAGGCAAAGGGCGAACTACGGATTGACCTTGGCGATCAGGTCCATCATTTTCAGTCGCTGATCGCTGGACACTTTACGTACTTCCAGTTCGATACCGCGCTCGTTAAGTTTGCGGAACGCCGTGATATCTTTTTCATCCACCGATACCGCGTTGTTCACCTGCGTTTTGCCCTGACGGAACGCCATGCCGCCAATATTGACCGACTTAATGTCGACGCCTTGCTCAACAATCCTCACCACATCGGTGGGATTGGTGAACAGCAGCATCACTTTGTCATTGCCATATTTCGGGTTGTTCCACACGCGAACCATCTTGTCGACATCCACCACGTGCGCGGTAACGCCCGGCGGGGCCACCTGCGTCAGCAGCGTTTTGCGCACATGATCGTTCGCCACTTCATCAGATACCACGATGATGCGGGTAACGTTGGTCTCTTTGGTCCAGCGCGTGGCCACTTGCCCGTGAATCAAGCGGTCATCAATACGCGCCAGGCCGATTTTCATGTGATCGCCCGGAGCCATTGGTTTTGGCGGCTGAGCAGGCGCTTTCGCTGCTACCGGAGCAGGTGCAGGTGCAGCCTGCGCAGGCGTTTCAGTCTTGAGGGCTTTAACGCCTTCACGACCGGCTTCCACCGCGATGTGAATCAGTTCTTCCAGCGATGGGTTGTCATCACGTCCCATCAGGGTTTCCACCAGCATCGGGATGTTGACGCCGGCGATGACATCATAGCCATCCTTATCCACCACAATGCGGCTGGCCGCATTAAAGGGACTGCCACCCCAGGTATCGACCAGAAACAACACGCCCTTTGACGTGTCGAGATCTGCCAGTCGTGCCTGATACTTTTCGATTAGCGTTTCTGCATTTTCGCCGGGAACGAAATCAATCCATCCGACATTTTCCTGCTCACCCAACAGCATCTCTGCTGTTTTAAGCAACTGTTCTGCCGCCCAGCCATGTGTACCAATTACAATAGCAATGGTCACTTGCTACCTCCGTTCGCGTGAGAGATTCTCTGGCATTGCCGGGAATCATTGAAAATTACCGTTAGTGTTTCAGGTGGATCGTTAATGATGAGAGTGAGAAAAAGCATCAATAACTAGAACGCAACAATCCGCTGCACAGCGATAAGGTCGCGATTTATTTTAGTGATCGAAAAAATAAATTATGTGATGTTTGTCAGCTATTTCGAGCGTAACGGCGCTAATGTGCACTTTTGTTCGTTATTCATGCGTTCACGTAGATATTTGTAAATGTAATAAATTTTTTTGACGTCGTTGAAGTAACTGATACATTAGCGTTCTGTTTTTTATTCAGGAGTACCGGGCTTCAGCTCACCTTTATGGACCGTCACCGACGTCGCTCAACATGTTCTCAGCGCTTTTCCGCGCCCGCTTCCACGCTCTTCAGCGTTATCACCGCCTGTAACGATCTCTCGTCTCGCCCTCTGGTGCAGACTCAATTTCGTGCGCCTTCACGTCCGGTAAGGAGTCATTGATGGAATTTCTCTTCGACCCCTCAATTTGGGCGGGTTTGCTCACGCTGATCGTACTGGAAATCGTTCTCGGCATTGATAACCTGGTGTTTATCGCCATCCTCGCGGACAAATTGCCGCCGAAGCAGCGCGATAAAGCCCGTCTGATTGGTTTGTCGCTCGCCCTGGTCATGCGTCTTGGCTTGTTGTCGCTGATCTCCTGGATCGTGACGCTGACGCGGCCCCTATTCAGCGTAGGCGATTTCAGCTTTTCCGGACGAGATTTAATTCTGTTGTTCGGTGGTTTGTTCCTGTTATTCAAGGGAACCATGGAACTGCATGAGCGGCTTGAGAGTCGCGGGCTCGAACATCAGGGCAATAAGAGCTACGCCAGTTTCTGGGCGGTGGTGATTCAGATTGTGGTGCTGGATGCGGTGTTCTCCCTCGATGCGGTGATTACTGCAGTCGGTATGGTGAACCATCTGCCGGTGATGATGACCGCCGTGGTGATCGCCATGGGCGTGATGCTGCTGGCCTCGAAACCGCTGACGCGCTTTGTGAACGAACACCCAACGGTGGTGGTGCTGTGTCTGAGCTTCCTGCTGATGATTGGTTTGTCGCTGGTGGCCGAAGGCTTTGGTTTCCACATTCCCAAAGGTTACCTGTACGCTGCGATTGGCTTCTCAATCATCATTGAGCTGTTTAACCAGATTGCGCGCCGTAACTTCATTAAGCATCAGGAACATCGGCCGATGCGTGAACGCACCGCCGAGGCGATCCTGCGTTTGATGGGTGGACGCCAGCGTAAGCAAGCGACGACAACCGAAGAAACCTCGTTGACCGAAGCGATGCCGCAGGAAGCGTTTAAAGATGAAGAGCGCTACATGATTAACGGCGTACTGACGTTATCGCAGCGTTCAATCCGCAGCATCATGACGCCGCGCGGCAACATTTCGTGGGTAGATGTTTCACGTCCGCTGGATGAAATCCGTATTCAGCTACTTGATACGCCACACAGCTTGTTCCCGGTGTGTCGCGGTGAGCTGGATGAAATCATCGGCGTGGTGCGTGCCAAAGAGCTGCTGGTGGCGCTGGAACACGGAATGGATGTGGCGACCTTCGCCGCTAATACGCCGGCGATTGTGGTTCCGGAAACCCTGGACCCGATCAATCTGCTGGGCGTACTGCGCCGTGCTAAAGGTAGCTTCGTAATTGTCACCAACGAATTTGGTGTGGTGCAGGGCTTAATCACGCCGCTGGACGTGCTGGAAGCGATTGCTGGTGAGTTCCCGGATGAAGACGAAACGCCAGACATCATTGCCGATGGCGACGGTTGGTTAGTGAAGGGCGGTACCGATTTGCATTCGCTGCAACAGTTGCTGGATCATCACGAGTTGGTGAAGGCCGATGAAGATCACGCCTCGCTAGCCGGTTTGTTGATTGCGCAGAAAGGTCAGCTGCCGCTGCCGGGCGAAGTGATTGATTTGCCGCCGCTGCACTTCCAGGTGATTGAGGCGACCGATTACCGTATCGACCTGGTGCGCGTCACCAAAGATAAGCCATTCGATCACGAAGAACACACCGATTAACTAATCGCGCTGAAGTAAACAAAAACGGCCACCCCAAAAGGAGTGGCCGTTTTTTTATGCGCTTAGCTGCGCCTGATGCTGCTCCAGCCATTGCGGGAAATCTTCAATCGGCATCGGGCGCGCGTAGAAATAGCCTTGCAGATGGTCGACGCCGCGCTCACGCAAATAGTGCGCCTGCTCGGCAGTTTCCACACCTTCCGCCACCAGTGAAATATTCAGGCGCTGCGCCAGCGAAATCACCATATCAGTCACGGTAGCGTTAATCGCATCGGTACCAATGGCGGCAGTGAAAATCTTATCGATTTTAAGCACGTCCGGTTTGAGGTCTTTCAGATAAGCCAGCGAACTGTGGCCGGTACCGAAATCATCAATCGCCAGACGCACACCAATCTCATGCAGCTGCGACACCACCGATTGATCGATGATGGGCAGGGCATCACGCTCCGTCAGCTCAACCACCAGTTTTGGAATGGGATTGGCCGGCCACCAGATATTTTGCAGATCTTCCACAATGGCGCGATCGCGAAAATGGCTGGCAGCGACGTTAATCGCAATGTGGAACGACGGACATTGCGGCAGATTCGGCAGCTCATCCACCACTTTCGCCAGCACGAACCGGGTTAACGGCGCGATCAGATTTTGCCGTTCGGCCAGCGGAATAAACACGTCCGGCGCAATCCAGCCCTGACGCTGGTTATGCCAGCGCAGCAGCAGCTCTATGCCGTCACACTCGCCGCTTTTGGCGTTAATCAGCGGCTGGCAATAAACCATAAATTCGTTGGCAGTGATGCCATAACTGATCTGCCAACTGAGGCTCATGCGATTGGCGGTCGCCAGCCAGACGATGTAACCCATCAGCAGGCTGAGCATCAGCGCCAGCGGCAGCTGTGAAGGCAGCGTGTTGAGCGCCAGCCGGGCGGGAGAAGGGCCATACAAGGTAATGCTGAACGGATAACGCAGCGATGCCTGATCGTAAGCCACTTCATCTTCAGAGGGTTCGGTTTGTTCAATCAGCGGATTACCGTATTCAAGGCTCTGACCACCCACGTTGAAGATGGCGCGTTCAACCCACGGTAACTGCGGCTCCAGCAGATAATTGGTCATCAATTCAATATTAATGACTTGCAGCAGACCTTCGCGGTTATCCAGTGATTTTGGCGTCCACAACAGCAGCACCGGCGATCCTTTCAACAGATCACTGTCGGTGGCTAACATCATGCGCTGATTATTGATGGCTAATTCAGGATAGGTTTGGCTGAAGGAGAGATTTTGCGGGCCGAAAATGCTTGAGCAGTAGAGCGTGTCGTCCTGCACCAGCAGCACGGTGCGCACCGTTTGCAGCGCGGCAATTTTCTCAATCAGCGGATAGCGCACTTGTGCGCAAGGCACGCCAACCAGGCCGAGCGTGTTGTTGGCGGAAACGTCCAGCGGCGAGAACATACGATCAAAGCGTTCAATCGCGCGGGTAGCGAAATTCAATGACTGCTGCTCAATGCGCGATTTCTCTTCGATGTAACGAAAAGTCAGCGTCAGGACCAGAACCAGCGAGGCGATCACTAACGCGATAAGCAATCGCTTACGGCGAAATTGACCCACAAATTGCTGGGGAATGAGCATCAGTAACCACCTTGCAAAACAAAGATTGAAGCCAAATTAACGTGTAGGTTATCGGCATTGAGGCGGCCAGGTTTAGCGCGGCTGAATAAAAAATACGGCACTAAAAAAAGCGCGGCCACCAAGGGCCGCGCTCGAAATCAATGTATCTGGTTTACTCAGTTGGAGGTAGCAACAGATGAATAAAAATATTCAACTGTTGTTTAAATCACCAGCGAAGCGTTAGTCGCACTGGACCTTAATCGCCAATCCACCGCGTGAGGTTTCACGGTATTTGGCGTTCATGTCCTTACCGGTTTCGTACATGGTCTCAATCACTTTATCCAGCGACACGCGTGGTTCACTGGTGCGGCGCAGCGCCATGCGCGCGGAGTTAATGGCTTTTACGGAAGCGATGGCGTTACGCTCAATGCACGGCACCTGAACCTGGCCAGCGACCGGATCGCAGGTTAATCCCAGATTGTGTTCCATGCCGATTTCCGCCGCCACGCACACCTGTTCCGGGCTGCCGCCCAGCAGTTCCGCCAGACCGGCGGCTGCCATGGAACACGCCACGCCCACTTCGCCCTGGCAGCCCACTTCGGCACCCGAAATAGAGGCGTTCATTTTATACAGCACGCCAATGGCACCAGAAGAGAGGAAGTAGCGGATAAAGATGTCCGGCGTAACGGGTTCGATAAAGTGATCGTAATAGGCGAGCACTGCAGGCACGATGCCGCAGGCGCCGTTTGTTGGCGCCGTCACTACACGACCGCCTGCCGCGTTCTCTTCATTCACCGCCAGCGCGAACATATTCACCCAGTCGATCACATCCATCGGATCTTTTGAGTGCTTAGAGGATGACACCAGCAGACGGCGCAGCGAAGCAGCACGACGAGGTACGCGCAACGGACCCGGCAGCACACCTTCCGTATTCAGACCACGATCGATACACGCCTGCATGGTTTGCCACACGTTGCCAAAATAGGCGTAAATCTCGTCGCGAGAATGCAATGCCAGTTCGTTCTTCATCACTAAACCGGACAGCGACAAGCCGCTTTCGCGACAGTGGCTGAGCAGCTCTTTAGCGGAATGGAACGGCCACGGCACGGCCACCTCGTCCAGCACCGGCTGACCGAAATGCTCTTCATCGACGATGAAACCGCCGCCGATGGAATAGTAGGTTTTGCTCAGAATCAGCAGATCGCCCGCGAAGGCAAATACCGTCATGCCGTTTTCATGCAGCGACAGGTTTTCGCTGCGGAACACCATGCCGCCTTCACGTGGAAAATCCACTTCACGCGCGCCGTTGGCTAACAGCAGACGTTCGCGCTGCTCCACGTCTTTGATGAACGCGGGAATGCCATCGATATCCACGGTGGCCGGTTCGAAACCCGCCAGGCCCATGATAATCGCGATATCAGTGTGGTGACCTTTGCCCGTGAGCGACAGCGAACCGTAGACGTCAACCGCCACGCGCGTCACGTCTTGCAATTTGCCTTGTTCGGCCAGCAGATCAACAAACTGCTTGCCCGCTTTCATCGGGCCGACGGTATGTGAACTGGATGGGCCGATGCCCACTTTAAACATGTCAAAAACACTAATCACAGGTGACACTCCTCACAAATCTTATTCTGCACGGCATAAGCCGTTTATGCGGCTAATAGTAATCGCCCATGCCGTATAACGAGCAGCTTTTCGCATGAAATAAACTAATTATAAACCACAGAAATAGTTATCCGTTTGTACAGTTGTGAAGCGGATCGGTTCTCCCGGCGAAAGGCTAACGAAGCGGAGTTTTACGGCACATTGCTTGTTTGGTCAGCCAACGAAGAGTGAGCTGGCCGGGGCCACTTTTGGTCCGGCGGTCCTCGCGCCGCTAGCGCGGTACCTTCACTTCGTTCGTCTGCCTGACGGACCGGCGGAGATGAACTGAACCCCTTAACCTGGACTCTTTAAGTCAGCTTAATTTACTTATC
>NZ_JACAPA010000037.1:0-110074 GCF_013385945.1 Pantoea sp. B9002 | reverse complement strand
GTTTCATGGCAACGTCCCCCCTTGTTTAAGGATAGCGTTGCGTCGACCCGTTGAACTCACAGCACAGAGCGGACATGTGCACTGCACGATCCGCTTTGAGCGGGGGCAACTCCACCTTTACTTCACCTAACACATGATAATTCCTTGTTATCAAATTGCTCATGCCGATGGCCTTTTTTGAGAGGGAACAAACCACAACCTTATCATTCAACTGTGACTGCTAAACGTTAATTAGCGTCTTGCAAAAGTATGCACTGCCCGCTGCAGGTACGAAGCTGCCTCAGATAAGGATCCGATGGCAGCCACGAGCGAACACCTGACATAGTTTTCAATTACTGAGTCTGTTATTTAATATTTTTGTTCACAATGGCCTTGCTCATATTGATACCCGTTACCCCATAACCGCTGCTCTCGTAGATATGGAGAGCACGGGTATTATCTCCAGCAACGCGAAGTCTAATCTCTTTAAAACCTCTATCCTGAAGATTCTCTTCAAAAGCGCGAAGAGTCTGTTTACCTAACCCCTCTCCTTGGTATGAATTGAAAATATGAAAATCATAAATAAAAGCTGTGCGCATGACCGCATCTGGTTTGTACCAGAGATAGCCAACATGCCTTTCAGATACTTCTAAGTTTTCGACAATAGACAGTAAAGTTTGCCCATGTGTATTCACTCCTTCCGGAAGCAATTCTGATATTTCCTGCCTGGCTCTCGCCAGCGAATCAATTTTGGACATCCGATAATTTGACCTTATCTCATCTGAATAATCAGAAATAAAATATTCAAGATAAGCAGGGTACTCTTCTTCCGTCATTAAGCGAAACGAGACCATCTTTTAACCCTTATTTAGCAAGTTTACAGATAGAAAGGGGCAGATTAATAGCATTAACAACGATATAACGACAATGTTATTCATTTAAATAATAACAACGATACCGGGCGATTACTTGAGGTGACATCTTATTTTCCTCTACTGGCACGAAGGGGACGCGCGAGCAAGGTCAGCTCAGAGCTGACTAGCGGACAGTAAATTGAGCGGGAAGATGTAGGAAATCTCGCTACTTTTTTTCAGGCCAGCCACCTTATTCAGCTGGCCTTTATTTAAAAGTTTTTACAGAGGAAGTGGTCAGGTCAGGGCGACCTTCACCTTTAGTCCAATAACCAGCGTGGCAAAAAACATTATGCAACCAGCGGTGATGAAAACACCGGTTACGCCGCTGAGACCAAAAAGTAATCCTCCCAACGCAGCGCCCGCAGCAATTGAGGATTGAACGGCTGCGACTACCATGCCGCCAGCAGTTTCAGCCTGATCGGGAACGGAACGTGCTACCCAGTTTGACCACGCAACGGGTACGCCACCAAATGCCATCCCCCACAACGCGACGAACAACATCAATCCTGCCTCCTCAAGTGGCAGCAAAATCATGCTTAAAGCCGCTAAACCAACAAGCGCTGGCATTAGTATCAGGGTAAGGCGCAGGCTTTTCTCCATCAGCCACCCGGCCAGCAGCGTACCGATAAAATTAGCGACGCCAAACCCAAGAAGTATCAAAGACAAACGATCCACATCAAGTTGAACGATATTTTCAAGAGCCGGACGAATATAGGTAAACAGCGCATACTGACCCGTATGGGCAATCACACATCCCGTCATTCCCATCGCAATGCCTGGGCGGCGGAGTAAATCCATGACAGATGCCGTTATCATCATTTTACGCGGAGCCATTCCAGGAAGGGTAAACAGCTGGAAGAGCAGTGTCAGCACGCCTACTACGGTTGCAGCAATAAAAGCACTACGCCAGCCATAAAGCCCGCCTAAATAGCTTCCCAGCGGGATCGAAACCACGGTACCGACAGCAATACCGCTAAAAATAATGGAGAGAGCACGCGGGACACTTTTAGCAGGGACCAGCCGCATAGCGACGGCAGCAGCCATACTCCAGAAGCCTCCCAGCGCGATACCCAGCAAAATACGCATGACTAACAGAACAGCCAGACTGGAGGAGAGTGCAACAAGCAGGTTGGAGGCGATCATCAGCACGGTAAAACCCAGCAAAACAGTTCGGCGATCATAATTACGCGTCAGGCGGGGAACCATCAGACCAGCAAACAGGGCCACCACAGCCGTTACCGTCACAGCCTGACCAGCAAGCGCTTCGGTCACACCGAGATCGGCGGCCATGGGTGTCAACAGGCTGGCTGGAAGATATTCCGCAGTCAGCAAGCCAAACACGCCCATAGTCAGTGAAATAACGGCCATCCATGCGGATTCTTTGGGTTCCGAACTGTTCAAACTAGCGGATACAGCTTCAGTTACTTCATTTCTCATAACACACTCTTTTTTTTTGGAGAAAAATGATAACTCCAAGTCTAGAGTTGAGCAGCTGGACGATCTATGATGCCACATCCTGATTTTTTACCCGAAACCCCGATTATGCATGTGAATAAACACTTTGCCCTGTCATCCGAACTCATCAGCGAATTGCTGCTGGAGATGCGCCTGCGTGGCGTGCAGTATCGCCGTTTACAGACGGGCTCTGAGTTTGGCGTCGGTTTTAGCAACAGACCGGGACATGCCTATTTTCATTACATCGCAGTGGGTACTGCTCTGCTGCGCACACACGACGGTACGTTGCACAAACTGAAAGCCGGAAGCATGGTATTCATGCCGCAGGGTGAGGAGCATCAGCTTTTATCGGATGTCAGCTGTTCATTTCAACATATCGACACGTTCGGCTCTGCTCCTTTAGGCGAGGCCGTCAGCGGAATCAATACCTGCCCGAGTTCGCATCCGACACCCAGCACGGTTCTGTTTTATGGCTGTATGGAGTTCGATCTTGGTGGAATGCAGGGCCTGGGTAAACTGATGCCGCAAGCCATCGTGGTTGAGGCAAATGAACAGATTTATCCGGGGCTGGTTCCCGTTCTGGGCGCGATGAAATCTGAAATCTGTGCCGGACGCGCTGGCTTCGCGGGCATTCTGGCCCGCCTGGCAGAAGTGGCGGCTGCCATGATTGTGCGTGGATGGATCGAAAACGGCAGCGAGAACGCCGCTGGCCTGATCGCTGCATTACGTGATCCACGACTTGCCCGTGCAATTCTGGCCATTCATCGCGACACGAGCCGGGAGTGGTCTGTTGCTGAGCTTGCTGCCCAGTCGCATGTATCACGTTCTGTTTTTGCTGAACGCTTTAAATCAATCATCGGCATACCTCCCCAGCGCTATGCAAGGGAAGTGCGAATGCGCATCGCAGGTCACTGGATTATTCACGATAAGCTCTCAATTGATACCGTTGCTCTACGCCTCGGCTATGCCTCACAGGCAGCGTTTAGCAGAGCTTTCAAGCGCATCAATGGATATCCGCCGGGCGCGATGCGTCAGCGAATAGCGAGAGGCGTTAATACAGTAAATGAGTGAAAGTTATTTTTATCATTTGCTGGATTAGCTGCAGGAGGCTGCGCTCAATATTAAAAACTGAGCGGAAACGACTTTTCATCATTTAAAGTATCGCCAATTCCCCTTTTTCCGCTCCCGGCACGAAGCAGCCTGACATACCTCCTCAATACTTGCTTGTCCTTAACTACTACCGCGTTCGCCGCAGGCTCCAGATATTTTTAATTAGCCGATATTTATTTCACTACCAGCATTTTTAGCAGCGTGCTGCGCAGCCAGCTGGATTTCTTCATGGCTGGCTAAGGTTCCATGTGGATATCCGTAGCCGTACATCAACTTAGCAAGAATGCCGTGAGCGGCCATAGCAAGAAAAATCACCACCAAACGAACTGGCCTCGATTGACGATGTGGGGCGGGATCAGGCCCGGCGACAGACCAGGTGAAAAGGTAGCCGGAGAGGACAAAATGCAGATGAAGGAAAATAAACAGGGCGGGAATGGACATGCTCAGCGCATATAACGGAGTGACATAAAGAGGATACATCCCGCCAATATCCAGCGAAGCAGGGGTAAATGGGTGGATTAAAAAATGCATCGGGCGGGTGCGAAGAGTATTCATAATATTGCGCACCCACCGTGCGGAAATAGTGCGCAATGTCAGTGAGCCGGGCGCACCAAATACCCGTCCAATAGGCCCAAAAATACCGAGAAACAGATGCTGCAGCATGTGACCACGTAAGTCATGATGCGCCCAGTCAGCCAAAGTCGGCACTACGTTCTCCGGGCAAAAGTTAAATTTCACTTAAGAAGCGTAGTTGATAATTCCACGAGCCCGGTCGGTTTCCGCTAGCGGTATGCCAGGCAGGGCGCACGGAGTTATCAAAAGCGATTTTCCAGAGATTCCGCTGAGGTTGTGATGAAATAAATCAGGCCTTGAAGCGATGTGAAATTGTGACCAAAATATCTACTGGTCACCCATCGTTTACATCAGCTCACCGAGCAAAGTTGAAATATGACAGAGAAAAAAAATACCGCCGCCACGCGTGGGCCTTCCGATCACACCATCCGCGATCAGATTGTGGCTGCCGCCATGGAGTACTTCAGCCATTACGGCTTTGAGAAAACCACTGTGTCTGACCTCGCGCGATCAATTGGCTTCTCCAAAGCGTATATTTACAAGTTTTTCGGTTCTAAGCAGGAAATCGGTGAAGTTATCTGCGCCAATTGCCTTACGGATATCACGGAAAGGCTGAACGCTGCGCTGGAGAAGTCACCTTCCGCTACGGAAAAAATAAGGCAGTTGTTTCAGACGCTTGCTGTAGCGGGCTGCGAGCTGTTCTTCCGCGAGCGTCGACTGTATGACATCGCCGCCGCCTCCTCGCGTGAGCACTGGCCTGCTGCCGTGCAATATGAAGCTGCACTGCGTGAAATCGTGCTCGCCATCCTGCGTGAAGGACGCACTGCCGGGGAGTTCGAGCGTAAAACGCCGCTGGATGAAACCGCCGCCGCCGTCTATCTGGTACTCAGACCTCTTGCCGATCCCCTCCAATTACAAACCTCACTTGATACGGCCGGAGAAGATGCAAGCCAGTTGGCTGCGCTGGTGCTTAGAAGTCTCGCTCCGTAATTTGTGACCATTGACATAATTGGTCACTAGTCAGAGAATGGCGTTCTCATACTTTCCTTGAGTAAGGTAACCCATGCTCCGGCATCTCCCTTTGTTGTCCGTCGTCTGCCTGCTGCCGGTCATTCTGACTGGCTGCGGCGAACCCTCATTAGCCGCTGACGATCCGCGCTCCCGGCCGCCACTTATCAGGACGGCGACCGTCGAGCCTGCCGCAGGTCAATCTCGCGTTTTCACCGGCATTGTGGCAGCACGTTTTCAAAGCGACCTGGGTTTTCGCGTGTCGGGCAAGGTGCTTGAGCGTCTGGTCGATAAAGGGCAAAGCGTCAAACGCGGCCAACTGCTGATGAGGATCGATCCCGCGGATCTCGCGCTGCAGGTTCGCGCTGCGGAAGGGGCGGTAAATGCCGCCCAGGCAAGGGCGCGCCAAACCGGCGATGATGAGAAACGCTATCGCGGATTGGTGGGTTCTGGCGCGGTCTCTGCATCTTCTTACAGTCAGATTCGCGCAGCGGCAGATGCCGCGCGTGCCGATCTGAGCGCCGCGCAGGCGCAGGCACGCGTGGCGCTCAACGCCTCGCAGTATGCCGTACTGAGCGCTGATGCAGATGGCGTGGTGGTGGATACGCTGGCCGATCCAGGCCAGGTGGTTAGCGCCGGTCAAACGGTTGTGCGCCTCGCCCGTGCCGGTCAACGTGAGGCGATGGTCAGTCTGCCGGAGACATTGCGTCCGCAGGTTGGATCGCCAGCCACGGCCATCCTCTATGGCAGTGGGATCGAGAACCATGCCAGGCTGCGCGAGTTGTCAGACTCGGCTGATGCGGCAACCCGCACCTACGAAGCACGTTATGTGCTGAGCGGTGCCGCAGCCGGTGCTCCGCTGGGTTCAACCGTTACCCTGCGTATCCCGGAATCTGCTGCTGCGCAAGAATCCTGGTCAGTACCGCTCAGTGCGGTGTGGGATGCGGGACGCGGTGCTGGCGTCTGGCTGGTGGCAGGTAAACCCGCCAAAGTCACCTGGCGTGCCGTGACACTACTCGGCATCAGCGATGACAGTGCGCGCGTGTCGGGTCCGCTTCAGAGTGGAGAACAGGTGGCCGCGCTGGGCGCGCATCTGCTGCATGAAGGCGAAGCCGTACGCATCGGAACGCCTGGGTCGCAAGGAGCCACGCCATGAGCCGCAATCGCTTTAACCTCTCAGCGCTCGCGGTGCGTGAACGATCGGTCACGCTGTTCCTGATCATTCTCGTTACGGTTGCCGGTGTAGTGGCTTTTCTTGGGCTGGGACGAGCGGAAGATCCCCCATTTACCGTCAAGCAGCTGACGGTGATCACCGCCTGGCCCGGCGCCACCGCGCAGGAGATGCAGGATCAGGTGGCCGAGCCGCTGGAGAAGCGGCTGCAGGAGCTGAAGTGGTATGACCGCACCGAGACCTATACCCGCCCCGGAATGGCCTACACCATGCTTTCCCTGCAGGACAGCACGCCACCTTCTGAAGTGCAGGAGCAGTTTTATCAGGCGCGCAAAAAGCTCAGCGATGAGGCGCGCAACCTGCCAGCGGGTGTGATCGGGCCGATGGTTAACGATGAATTCTCGGATGTGGTTTTTGCCCTCTACGCATTAAAAGCAAAGGGTGAACCGCAGCGATTTCTGGCCCGCGATGCCGAAAAACTCCGCCAGCAACTGCTGCACGTTGCGGGCGTTAAAAAAGTAACTATCACCGGCGAGCAGGCAGAACGGATTTATGTCTCCTTTTCCAGCGATCGCCTCGCTACGCTGGGCATTACACCGGAACAGATATTTAACGCCCTGAACGGGCAAAATGCCCTGTCACCCGCCGGCTCGATACAAACGCGCGGGCCCGAGGTGTTTATCCGCCTTGACGGCGCGCTGGATACGCTCGAAAAAATCCGCAATACGCCGGTCGTCTCCGGTAATCACACACTGCGGCTTGTCGACGTGGCCAAGGTCGAACGTGGCTATGTCGATCCGCCCGATTTCCTCATCCGTAATGAGGGTGAACCCGCGCTGATGCTGAGCGTGGTGATGAGAGAAGGCTGGAACGGTCTTGAGCTGGGTAAGGCGCTGGAAAAAGAGGTCGGAGCTATTAATAACAACATGCCGCTGGGCATGACGCTCACCAACGTTTCCGATCAGGCGGTTAACATCAGTTCGGCTGTCGATGAGTTCATGGTGAAGTTCTTCGTGGCTCTGCTGGTGGTGATGGTGGTGTGCTTTGTCAGCATGGGCTGGCGCGTCGGCATCGTGGTTGCTGCCGCGGTTCCGCTGACGCTTGCCGTGGTGTTTGTGGTGATGGCGGCCACGGGAAAAAACTTTGACCGCATCACGCTGGGTTCACTCATCCTCGCACTGGGTTTACTGGTTGATGACGCCATCATTGCGATAGAGATGATGGTGGTGAAAATGGAAGAGGGCTACGACCGCATCAAGGCATCGGCCTACGCCTGGAGTCATACGGCCGCGCCGATGCTCGCCGGCACGCTGGTTACCGCGATCGGTTTCATGCCCAACGGTTTCGCGCAATCCACCGCCGGTGAATACACCAGCAATATGTTCTGGATCGTAGGGATTGCCCTGATTGCCTCGTGGGTAGTAGCAGTGCTGTTTACCCCTTATCTGGGCGTGAAGATGCTGCCCGACATCAAGCCGGTGGCCGGTGGCCACGCGGCAATCTATAACACCCGCCACTACAATCGCTTCAGACGGCTGCTGACCAAAGTCATCGCGCATAAGTGGTGGGTGGCAGGCGCGGTGATTGGCTGCTTTGTGCTGGCGATCATTGGCATGGGGCTGGTGAAAAAACAGTTCTTTCCAACCTCCGATCGTCCCGAGGTGTTGGTTGAAGTGCAAATGCCTTACGGTACTTCGATAGAGCAGACCAGCCAGACCACGGCGCGAATTGAGCACTGGCTGAAAAAGCAAAAAGAAACCCGCACGGTAACCGCCTATGTCGGGCAGGGCGCGCCGCGTTTCTATCTGGCGATGGCTCCGGAGCTGCCGGATCCCTCATTCGCCAAAATCGTGGTGCTGACCAACGGCGAGCACGACCGCGATGCGCTGAAGCAGCGTCTGCGAGAAGCGGCGGCAGATGGGCTCGCGCCTGAAGCACAGGTGCGCGTCACGCAGCTGGTTTTCGGTCCCTATTCGCCTTATCCAGTCGCTTATCGGGTGATGGGGCCCGATCCGGACGTGCTGCGCCAGCTGGCCGCGAAAGTGAAAGTGTTGATGCAGGCCAGCCCGATGATGCGCACCGTTAACACCGACTGGGGTTCACGGGTGCCGGTAATGCATTTCAGGCTGGATCAGGATCGACTGCAGGCGATGGGGCTGACGCCTGCCGAGGCGGCTCGTCAGCTGCAGTTCCTGCTGAGTGTGGCACCTATCACGGCGATTCGTGAAGACATCCGCTCTGTGGAAGTGGTTGGGCGGGCTGCGGGAGAAGTGCGCCTCGATCCCGCGCGCCTTGACGCTCTGACGCTAGCCGGGGCCGATGGGCAGCGCATTCCGCTCTCGCAACTCGGTGAAACCGAAATCCGCATGGAAGATCCGCTGCTGCGCCGCCGCGACAGAACGCCAACCATAACGGTGCGCGGCGATATTGCCGACGGATTGCAGCCACCGGATGTCTCTAGCGCGTTGAGCCAGGAACTTCAGCCATTAATCGCGTCATTGCCGCCGGGATACCGTATTGAACAGGCTGGCTCGATTGAGGAGTCGGGTAAAGCGACCGAAGCAATGCTGCCGCTGTTCCCGATCATGATCGCCCTGACGCTGCTGATCATCATCCTGCAGGTGCGTTCGATGGCAGCGATGGTGATGGTGTTTTTGACCGCGCCGCTGGGGCTGGTGGGCGTTGTGCCCATGCTGCTGCTGTTCCAGCAGCCCTTCGGCATCAATGCGCTGGTCGGACTGATCGCGCTGTCAGGGATTCTGATGCGTAATACGCTGATCCTGATTGGACAAATCCATCAGAATGAGCGGGAAGGCCACGATCCTTTCACGGCTATCGTCGAGGCAACCGTGCAGCGCGCCCGGCCGGTTTTACTAACAGCGCTAGCGGCGATTCTGGCATTTATCCCACTGACGCACTCCGTGTTCTGGGGCACGCTGGCTTACACGCTGATTGGTGGAACATTGGGCGGCACCATTATGACGCTGGTGTTTTTACCGGCGATGTATGCCATCTGGTTCCGCGTTAAGTAGATTATTGCTGTAAAAAAATCCCCGCTTTGAGCGGGGAAATAAGTATGAACAATATGAAAGACTCTCGCACGCTGTGCGTGCTGTGTGTAACCTTCGTACCAAGTATGAAGCGCAAAAAGAGTAGTAGCAGTATTTAACTCCTGCAACTCAGGTCCAAAAATAAAATGAAAACGCTCAAGGATGACGCGTTGTAAGGCATTAATCTCTTTAATCATGATAGTAACGCCTGGATGATGAACAGCCTCTGAGACACTATCAAGTCCCCGTGTATCCGCGTCATAAATGCCCGAGTGTTACTCATCAGCTTAGGTCCTTTTAATATTGAGATGTCGATTAATGAATGGCGCTTCTTCGAGAGAGCCAGATAAAAGTTAATTATTTTTTAATGATTAAGTTCATAAATAAACGAAGCGGTTTCATTTTATAAAGATGTAATTTAAATGACTGTAATGGATGCTAAAATTAAAAATATAACCCGTGCATTTTTTTAATTCTCCTATAAATTGACCCAGCGGTACTCTCCGCACGTAACGAATGATGCTTTGCATCGCCTCTGAAAGCGTTAAGGATTTCCACTTTCAGAGGTCCTTTTTTCTGCCATAAAAATCACGTGTTATTTACTTATCTCATCTCATAGTAATTATTCATAAATTAACGCCAATAAAGCTGTACAACTTTGCGATCCTTGTATAACTTTACTTCATGACGAGATGATTAAATTCTGAACACGTGAGGTTTTCTTGCAACAGAACCGGGGTACACCCCATTCAGTAAATGATAATGCTGCGTATTTCAGCCGCGCCTCACTTGCTCCTCAACAGTAAACGTTGAGCAGAGAGTGAAATGAAAAATCACGATGATGAAAAGCTGTGTGACCTTCTCATCGGCGAGGCGGTAATTGCATTGCTGCGCGAAAAAGTGGGGATCTCGCGACGTGCGCTTCTCTCGAAGCTTGAGTTGATGCTTAAAGCTGAAGAGGATGAAAAACGTGCGCGTGCGACACTGCTCGCTATACAGGATGTGAAGACAGAAATTGCCGAGAGTGAATCTCCTAAGGTTGGAGACCGGGAACATATGGCGAATTTTGATATAGACAAATTCGGTAATGACGACTCAACCCGACATTAACGCCGTCTAAGGGCTTAAGTGCGTGGGAAAGAGACAAAAATGCGTAATACAGTAAGGAAATTTTATGCAGCAGAATACCATTGAGTCAGAACTTCAGACCTATTTACAAAGCACCGGTGATCAATATGCACAGGAAAAAGAAGTCATTGGTATCATCGTGAAATCATTAATCGCGGAGAGAGGACGAGTAACGAATAAGGCTATCATTATGAGTTTGATAGCGGAGCTGGAGAGTGCGACCGATATTGAACAACTCGATGTGCTGCGCAACTGCCTTGAAATTGTTGTAGGCCGTACGCCTAATGATGACGACTAAAAAAGACTTATCCTGTCCGCCTTTCGGCGGGGAGTCCTGTATTTATTCCCCGCTTTCCTGACCTGTCTATCCATATTGAAAATATTGCCCCCCTCAAATCCCTGAGGCTTAATTCACCAATAGAAAAATGCCCAACGCTCTTCTTCACCGGGCGTAAAGCCCACGACAATTTTCAACGCGTTGAGTAAGGCATCAAGTTGCAAAGGATCAGTGGTGCTTTCAATTTCCGAGATGAGGTACAAAATGATGGCGCTATTGGTGACACTCTTACCCTGAGTGGCTAACGTCTGTGCGGCGGATTCAACCAGTGCCGTCTCCGCAGAAAGTTTTTCACCTGCGTTCTGGAGATGATAAGTAATGTCTATTTCGCGGGACGTTTGCTGTGTGCTTTGTTGCATTTTCTCTCCTTGTTGTCAGATATTTCTGCGGCAACGTTTAAATAATCTATCAAGTCCTGGCTAAACCAGGCTCAAGGTTTCTGGGCCATTTACCCAGGCAAGACGCATTCAGCACTAAATTTAGCGCATATTTTTGTTATGGCACGTCTTTGATGGATAAAATCAGTTGTTGAACGGTTAAAGCCTAAATTTCGTTTGGCGAGATGATGCCCACTTTATCTCGCTAACACCGGTGATTTAGCGGTCAAACAACATGCCGATTAATGTCTGATAGTGGCGCTCTTCTTCCAATGTGGCAGCGACCTCAAGACGTCTTAACAGCTTACTGCAGATAGCTTTACGGTTAAGGTTCTTGCCTGCACGCAGGATTTCGACAACAATTTGACCGAGCGTTTCTTGCTGAGTAGGAGCGGTCGCCTTGCTGAAATAATGTGCAATATCGCTGGCCGTATCGGGAAACTTAGAAATACTCTGACGCATGCGAACCTCATAAAAGATTGATATATAGTCGATTCTGTCTGAACATAAAGTTAGACAATTTTTTAAAACTTGTACAGAAATTACCTCCTTGTACAGGTTTTGTTTTTTAGCAAAAGATGCTTATTGTTTTTATTCAGAGGGTTATGTTTGAGTGTGGGACGAACGATTGGGCTCTGATTGTTCAGGATAATGGAAAAGCTGTACGGTAAAGAGAGGGGCGATTTACTGGCAGGGGAAAAATTCAAAGACTCGAATAACGGTATCCGCATAATGCGGAGCGCCCTGAGGCGCATCCTTCACCTGAATCAACGTTAACTGTCTCTATCGGTTGGCCGTAAATGCCTGGATGCTGAAAGCCAGCGCAACTCTTCCCGATTTCGGGGAGACGTTTCGACGAAGGCTTTTAGCCAGCGCCTGGCGTCAGCTATCTGTGCCAGCCTGTTATCGCTGGCATCGCCTTCAGCCATGCTGCCCAACTCGATAATTAGGGAATTAATGTTGATTTCATTTTGACTCACAGCAAGATTAATCACCGCCTCGCCAATAATGATATGGCCTTGTTCTTCGTCATGAAATAACACTGCGTTTCCTCCAGGATTTCGATTGCCAATGATACTAGTGTAGTAACAAAGTTCATTTAGGCTTTAAAAATGGGTTGCAGATTTCTATTTATCCAAATCTAAAAAAAATCTCCATTACCCAAGTGACTGATAATTATCTTAAATAAAGAGAAATGCAGACACATTGCGGTATTATAAAGAAAAGTCTCAATTTGTAGGGGGCGAAATGAAATCGTTTTCAAGATAAGGCTTACCTAAACTAACTAAGATTCTTATAGCAGAATTAAAAATAGGAAATGAATACTGCCAAATAACAAGAGGGTATTGATACGGAGAGTGTCGTCCCTGACATATTCTCAGGTCGGTACACGCTTAAACGCTACCGATGATGAGGTCATCTTCGTCGTCGTCTTCCGGCCAGAGCCGGACTACGTCCTTTGGCGTCAGTTCGTTTCTTATTTTTGACCGGAAATGCCATTGCCAAATTATTAACTGAATAGATGGTATTATTGATAGGTACTCATGTTGCTGTCCCAGACGTAAAACTGAGATTCGCCAGTGAACAGTAGCTGGGAAATCAATCTGAATTAATCATCGCTATTTCAACCAGATTTACCGAGAAATAGAGGAAACGTCTGACCATCATCAATGGGAAAGAATTGAAATCCTATATCAAGATGCTATAAGTTAAATTAATTTAACATTCAGGAGGTTACACAATATTATATCGGAATGACTTAGGTTGTTGATGCATTTTCCAAGAAATGTCTTAACGATGTTTACGCACATTCTAATGCGTACTCATTTTCGCACACAGCATGTATCAAAAATTCCCACTAAAAAGAAACGAAGGATGATTTTATGAAAAGAAATATTTTATTAATTGATAGGCATCCAATGATTTTCCATGGTTTCAGCCAGTTATTTAAAGACAATGGGTATCACCTTGTTGATGCTTATCATGAAAGTAGCGATGTTTATTCAAATATTATCAACATCAATCCCGACTTCATTATCATGGATTTACATTGCACTGATATGAAGAATGCTGAGATTTTTCGTATTATTGAATCAAAGGACCTCATTTCGCGCCTAATTATATTTAGCGAGTATGACGATTTGTTTTATCAAAATGAGTGTATGGCCCTTGGCATAAAAGCCTATATCCCTAAATCGCAAGAGCCTGAGTCATTATTACTGGCGATACGTGCGATGAATAATGGGATGACCTATTATCCTACCCTAACAAAACGTCGCAGTTTCGTGACATAAGCAAAGTTTGCTGAAAAAAAATCGGAGTTACAGTCTCCTCGAAGCGACTAATATTTGTTGAATGAGACTATTTGTCAAAGAGTTAAATGAAATAATCTGTTTTTTGTTTAATGATAGCAATATAACACCAGGGATTTTACATTTAACGATATTGAATAATTCCTTAGGCATATAAATGTTTGATAAAAATATTGGTATCAAGGAGTTGAGCTGTGCTTTATAGATAACTTTGGTTATTAATTAGGTGCCAATTAAAGTTGGGTATTATTAAAGAGGAGTCTTACTCATTTATGCCTCAGCAGGCCCTGTTTTTCTGCGACGCAGGCCGGGATATTCTTCATTACCTCACTAAATTCTGGCAATAAAAAACCCGCACGAGGCGGGTTTTTTATTATCAGCAGATCTTAACTGCTCAGACTATTGTCTTCATCGCTATTGTAAGCGTCGCTGATAATGAGCGCGGCTTACAGCGGAGTAACGTTGCCCGCTGCTGGGCCTTTGGCGCCATTTTCAATGGTGAAGGAGACTTGCTGACCTTCATCAAGCGTTTTGTAGTTGTCGCTCTGGATAGCAGAGAAATGGACGAATACATCCTTGCTGCCATCGTTACGTCGATTTACTCGGTGACAATTTCGATATGGCAATCCGCATCGGTGTCCTCACGGATAACCGGCTTATTGCGCGAAAGCTGGCGGATACCAGCCGCATATTATGCGTTGCGCCGTCATATCTGGATCACCATCCAGCGCTCACGCATCCACAGGACTTGCGTAAACATGATTGTCTGGGATTTACGCCGATGCACAGTTGGCCAGAGTGGCGACTGGAAAAAGAGGGCCAGCAGATAGCCGTTCCGGTGCAAACGCGTTATGAAAGTGATGAGATGGATGCATTGATACTGGCCGCTCAATCTGGCATGGGCGTAGCACTGGCCGCCAATTGGCTGGTGCAAAAAGAACTGGCAGAGGGCACGTTAATACCGGTGCTAGCGGATTGGCAGGCGATAGGTGAAGACGGCGTCTGGCTGGTGAAACCTTCAAGTCAACTGCAGTCAGCGAAGATCAGCGCGTTAACGGAGTGGCTGGTGGCGTGGTTTGCGGTTCCACGCTGGTAGTTCGTTCCCACCAAGAGATTGCTGTAATTACTGGCGGGATGCAGCAGAACTGATGCCTAAAGAGCATCCAGGCAATCTGTAGATCTCATTAATCACCTGCGTGGTGGCGTGTTCAATCATTCCTTCATTACGGCATAAAACCCAGCCGTGTTCTGCAACGGCTCGCTCGAACGACTGAGTACAAGCGACATGTTCTTCCAACTGATGAATCACAGTACTGCTTAACCCACGCGATCTGGCCGCGGCCCTTGCCCATGAAATCTCCGGCGCAGTAACAACCCCGACATGCAGGTCTGGCGCTTGCACGTTTCGGTCAATGTTTAGCTGTAAAATCTCTGCAAATGGAACCGTCCGGCGAAACGCGGCGTCCGACGGGTACCAACGATCCATCAAAATTATGCTGTCCGGTGGCTGTTTAGTCAGCACATGACGGGAAATCCATGCACGGCTTTCAGCAAAGCGCGCACAAACTTCCCACTCTAAATCCATGGAGGGATTTCTGGCGAGCCTGTTCACCAGAGCCATTGTTTCTCTCCTGTAGGGATCGCTTTTTTTCTCGCAAAGTCGGATCACCTTGATGTTATCGGCCCTAAGTACTTTCGTAATGGCTTCCAGCAGCGTGGTTTTACCGACGCCTTTGGGTCCATCCAGAGAAACAAACAGCGGACGGCTCATGGCTGAAATGACAGTTGATATAGCGTTTGCGTAAAACTCAAATCTGGCAAAAGCATCTTATTTCCTTCTGATTTAAATTTCAGGCAACAAAAAACCCGCACAAGGCGGGTTTTTTATTATCAGCGGTGCTTATCTGCTCAGACTATTGTCTTCATCGCTATTGTAAGCGTTGCTGATAATGAGCGCGGCTTACAGCGGAGTAACGTTGCCCGCTGCTGGGCCTTTGGCGCCATTTTCAATGGTGAAGGAAACTTGCTGACCTTCATCAAGAGTTTTGTAGTTGTCGCTCTGGATAGCAGAGAAATGGACGAATACATCCTTGCTGCCATCGTTAGGAGTGATAAAGCCAAAACCTTTATCAGAGTTAAACCATTTTACTAAACCAGTCATTTTGTTAGACATAGATAATTCCTTAATTGATGAGCCACTCGTAGCGGCGAAAATTGGCCTGAAGTGAAAGATTTACTTATTGGGCACTTAGGAGGAGGCTCTCGAAGAAGGATATCTAGGGATAACACTTGAACTGAGGACTGCTTTACTAAAACTGCTTTCATAAGGTCTGTGTTCCAAACCGATGACGCATTAAGACATAGCGATAATAATTTAGCAACGAATATGTTTATTTATTTTAACCATTTAAAGGCCTGGATGGCTGAACGGCCGGTTACGCTTGATCTTTGGCTGCGCTTTTTCACGCCGGTCATCGCCGTATGGTTTGTTATCTGCGTGGAGATGCTACTGATTGGCGTGGCGATTATCTGGGGTAATGCCGATCAGTTAAGCACCGCATCACATCACGGCACATTTCGTAGCGGCGCGATTTATCGCGCAATGAATTGCGCCGCTACGAGTTGTGCGCGTAGTAATTTGTGTTTTTATCTCTTAACTGACGAGCATTAGGCGATTATCTGGGGACCATTCTGATAACAAATGAGGAGGCCTGAAATGGGCTTCTTGATCTCTTCTGACATGTTTAAAAAATCAAGTTTTATCGACATATCGGCTTAACGTGTCGATAGCGTAAACATGTTGGGGCGACATGTTTAGAAAACTCGATTTTATCGACATATCCCTTTAACGTGCTTTTGGTTGAAAAACGCGATAATAGTTAATCCATCATTAGCCCTTTCAGGTCATTTCCTATAGCAATAACAAGCAACTATAATCTTACCGGTTAAGTGGCTTGATCTGCTTTGTGAGCACGTCAGCTTTTCCACTCCTTTTCGCGGCGGTGAATTTCAGAGGCATACATGATGCGAACTCTTCAGGCGGCCTGGTTGCTTATTCTGGCCCTGTTTGTCTGTCCCGCCACGGCGGCCAACTCGATCAGCGATGGCTGGGAATGGCTCAAGCAGGACGTTTCACAAACCTGGCAGGAACCGCAGTATTACGATCTCTATCTGCCTTTCATCAGCTGGCATGCCCGTTTCGCTTACGATAAAGATAAAACCGATCACTACAATGAAATGCCGTGGGGCGGCGGGTTGGGCGTCTCTCGAATTAATGAGGCCGGTAACTGGAGCGCGCTCTATGCGATGGCGTTTAAAGATTCCCATAACGAGTGGCAGCCGATCATCGGTTATGGCTGGGAGAAAGGCTGGTATCTGGATCAATCGCGCGATTTTCGTCTCGGTCTCGGGCTAACCGCTGGTATCACCGCGCGCGATGACTTCGCCAATTACGTGCCGCTGCCCATCGTGCTGCCGCTGTTCTCCGCCGGTTATAAACGCCTTAACGTGCAATTCACCTACATTCCCGGCACTTACAATAACGGTAACGTGCTGTTCGCCTGGGTTCGCTATGCCTTCTGATTCCGCCAACGCCTTGCATAAAGATCGCCTCAGCAAAGTGCTCAAGCGCATAGCGTTGGGCTTGCTGGTTTTGCTGGTGATGTTCCTGGTGATCCGCGGTTATCAATCCGAACAGGGACCGCCACTGCATCGCTGGCATACTTGGTCGGCGGATGAAATGTCGGTGGATGAGATCGATCGCGCCAGCTTCGCGGATTATCTGACGCGCGAAGCGGCGATTTTCCACGATATGAAACTCAACGTGACCGACCAGCTCAGCGACGATGAGAAAACGGCACTCAACCGCTTTAACGCGCAAAGCCCGGTTTATCCGGCGCAATTCGACACCGACTGGAATCGCTCTTACATCCTCGAACCAGAAGGTGAAGTGAAAGGCGCGGTGGTACTGCTGCATGGATTAACTGATTCGCCGTACAGCATGCGCTATCTGGCGCAGGCCTATCAGCAGAAGGGTTTTGTGGCGGTGGTGCCGCGACTGCCGGGACACGGCACAGCGCCCGGTTCGCTCACCAAAGTTGACTGGCAAATGTGGATGGCGGCAACACGCTTAGCGGTGCGGGAAGCGACGCGCCTGGCGGGCAGCAACGTGCCTTTGCATCTGGTTGGATATTCGAACGGCGGCGCGCTGGCAGTGAAATACAGCCTCGATACGCTGCAGAACAACGCGCTGCGCAAGCCGCAACAGCTGGTATTGCTGTCGCCGATGATTGGCGTCACCGCCTATGCACGATTTGCTGGTTTAGCCGGCTGGCCCGCCATTATTCCCGGCTTCGCCAAAGCGGCGTGGCTGAGCATCATCCCGGAATACAATCCCTTCAAGTACAACTCGTTCCCGGTGCGCGCGGCGCGTCAATCGTGGCTGCTGACTCAGGCGATGCAGGATCAACTGCTGCATGTGATACGCGGCGGCACCATGCCGGCGTTTCCGCCGGTGCTGACTTTCCAGTCGGTGATGGATTCCACCGTCAGCACCCGCGCGGTGGTCAATGGGTTCTATCGCTATCTACCGGATAACGGCAGTGAACTGGTGATGTTCGACGTCAACCAGGCCGCCAACTTACGCGCGCTGTTCAAGCCCGTGCTCTATTCGGCGGTCAATGATTTGTTGCCGCCTGCGCCGCGACGCTACGCATCAATCGTCATCACCAACGCGTCACCCACCACCTATCAAACGGTGGCGCGCATTACAGCGGCGGATCAGACGCAAGAGATGGTGCGTTCGATGCACGAAGCCTGGCCGCAGGATACCTATTCGTTATCGCACATTGCCGTGCCGTTCCCGCTCAGCGACTCGCTGTATGGCCGCGAACCAACGGAAAAGAATCGTTATGGCATTAGCTTTGGCACCATCTCGCTGCGCGGTGAAACCGCCAGCCTGATCGTTGGGCTGGATACGTTGATGCGCAACACCTCCAATCCGTTTTTTGATTACATGATGCTGCAAATCAAGGGGCGCATTGATTGCAGCAGTCAGAGCAATCTGCCGGCCTGCTTTAAAGCGTTATGACTTTTTTCAGCCAGCCGCTGGCGAGGATCACTCTGGAGAGCAGCACCGAAGCGGCAAAGGTCACGGCGATCAGCGTCAGCTTAGTCGCCAGCGAGGTGATGGGAATCAGCGCGGTGAGCAGATGGAAAACCGAGTAGTGAAGAATATACACGCCGGTCATGGTTTTGCTGATGGTCGCCAGAATGGTCTCTTTGACCGCCACATTGCGGCGAAAGCGCACCTGACTGGCGGCGATCACCAGCACCACCACCAGCAGATAGATCTGCGAGCCAGTAAGAATAAACGCGTTGCGATCGGCTTTGAATAGCGCGAAGAAGAAGTGCTGCTCATAAAACCAGGTAAACAGGTAGATAAAGGGCAGGGCGATTACCGCGCCGCGCGCCACTTTTTTGCGCTCCATCCAGTCGGCAATCAGCGGATCGCACAGCAGCTGGCCGGTTAAGTAAAACAGCAGCCAGGTCCAGAGCCGATACTGCGGCTCAAGCCGGAACAGTGGATCGTCCGGATGCAGCACCGCCAGTAAATCGTAGCCATACGAGAACGCCAGCAGCGCAAACACCAGCGCGCAGAACGCGCGGCGATGCTGGCTGAGCCAGATCATCAGCGGGTGAAAGCTGTAGATGATAATGAACGAGAAGACGAACCACGGCTGAATCAGGTAACCGCGCTGATAGGGTTCCCACAGGTAATAAACCGTCATCCAGAACAGAAACACGATCACCAGATTGCGAATCTTGCCCATCTGCCAGTTTACATCCTGCTCGGAACGGGCATCCATAATCCCGGCAACGACAAAAAACAGCGGCGTGGCGATGGTGGAGATAAAGGTTAGAAACGCCAGAATCCAGTGATAATCGTAATCGTAGCGATCCCAGGTGTTATACACGGTAAAAAACGTCACCGCCGTCATACATCCCAGCGTTTTAATCACGTTGAGGCCGGTCACATTCATGATGCGCTAGCCAGCGGTTGGCGATGGAAGCAGGCGTAAATCACCGGCAGCACCAGCAGCGTCAGCACCGTGGCAAAACCCAGACCAAACATAATCACCACCGCCATGCTCTGGAAGAACACATCGCGCAATAGCGGCGCCAGCCCGAGCACGGTGGTGAAGGCGGTCAGCAGAATAGGGCGCAGACGCGAGGTGGCGGCGTAGATAATCGCTTCAGCCTGCGGCTTTAACAGCTTCTGCTGTTCAATCTCTTCGACCAGCACAATGCCGTTACGAATCAGCATGCCGCTCAGACTCAGCAGGCCGATTAACGCCATAAAGCCAAACGGAATCCCGGTGATCAAAAAGCCCGGCGTTACGCCAATCAGCGCCAGCGGCACCGTCAGCCAGATAGCGACGGCGTTTTTCAGCGAGCTAAACATCAGCACGGTGATCACGAACATCACCAGATAACCCAGCGGCAGCGAGGTAAACACGCCTTGCTGCGCTTCGCTGGAGCTCTCCGCATCGCCGCCCCATTCAATGCTGTAGCCGTGCGGCAGCGGGATCTGCTCAATCTGCGGCTTTACGCGCGCCACAATATCGCCGGATGTATCGTTGCTGAGCGGATTGGGATCGGTCTGCACGGTGAGCACGCGGCTGCGATCGCGGCGCAGAATCAGCGGATCTTCCCATTGCAGCGTAAAGCCGCTTACCACGTTGCTGAGCGGAATGTACTGCTGCTGGCTCTGGCTCCACACCAGCACGTTGTTGAGATGATTGGCGTCCTGCCGTTCACTGGCCGGTGGCCGCACAATAACCGGCAACAGGTCAGCGCCTTCACGGTACAGCCCGACGCGGCTGCCGGTGAAATTCATCTCCAGCGCGTTATCCACTTCTTGCTTATCGACGCCCAGCTCGCGGCCCAGCGCCAGATTGAACTGCGGGCGAATAACCTTGCTGCGGTTTTGCCAGTCATTGCGCACGCTGTCGGTGGCGGGATCGGCGGTGAGGATGTCGCCGACCTGGCTGGCGATCAGGCGCATTCTGTCAGGATCGGGGCCTTTAATACGCACCTCAATCGCGCTACCGCCCGAAGGACCAAACATCACGCGTTTGGTGCTGGCATTCACCTGCGGATACTGGCGCGCGATGTAGGCATCGATACGGTGTGACAGCGCGGCGATGTTACGCTGATCGTCCATGCGCACCATGATTTGCGCATAGTTGCTGTACTGGCGCTGCCCGTTGTAGGTGAGGATAAAGCGCATGCTGCCCTGACCGATGGTGGTGACGGTGGATACCACGCCTTGCTGCCCGGTAATCGATTTTTCAATGTCGCTGGCCATCTGTTCGGTAGCGTTGATATCGGTGCCGTACGGCAGCCAGAGATCGACAAAGAAGATCGGCGTATTCGCCGAAGGGAAAAAGTTTTGTCGCACCGATCCAAATCCCCAAATCGCCAGCGCCAGCAGCACTGCCATCAGCGAAAGCGTGAGGGTTTTTTGCCTCAGCAACACCTGCAACATGCGCTGATAGAGACGATAAAAACCGCCGTCATAAGGTGAAACTTCAGCCGCGGCTTTGGTAGGTTGCTGTGTTTTAAACAGCCACCATTTGATCAGCACCGGCGTGATGGTGAGCGCCGAGAACCAGCTCAGCAGCAGGGAAATCAGCAGCACCTGAAACAGCGATTTGCAGTACTCGCCGGTGGAATCCTGCGAAAGACCAATCGGCGCAAACGCCAGAATGGCGATAATCGTCGCGCCCAGCAGCGGGAAGGCGGTGCGGCGAATCACAAAGTTGATGGTGGTCATCAGCGGCGAATTTTGCTGACGCGCGATCAGTACGCCTTCGACAATCACAATCGCATTATCCACCAGCATGCTCAGCGCGATAATCAGCGCGCCCAGCGAGATGCGCTGCAACTCAATGCCGCACAGATACATGATCAGCAACGTGCCCAGCACATTGAGCGCCAGCGACAGCGCGATGATAATGCCGCTGCGCACGCCCATAAAGATCAGCAACACGCCGACGACAATCGCCAGCGCCATCAGGAAGTTGGCAATAAAGCCATTCACCGAGTGCGCCACCTCCGCTGCCTGATCGTAAAACACGTTGATCTGGATGCCCGCCGGTTTTTCTGCCGACATCTGCTGCAGTTTGGCCTCCAGCGCGCGCCCGACATCAATCACATTCACACCGGGAATAAACGAAATTCCCATGGTGACCGCCGGACGTCCGCTGGCGTGGTAAATGCTGGAAGGCGATTCACTCAGCCCGCGCGACAGCGAGGCGATATCGCGCAATCGGGTGGTGGCGTGATCGCCCGGCGGACTGACCAGCAAGTCGCCCAACTCCTCGATGTTCTGAAACTCGCCGGTCGGGTGCAGACGGATCGATTCCGTTCCGGCTTTGATGTCGCCCGCGTTGGAGACCACGTTGAGGCGGCTCAACACGCTGGCGAGCTGTGGCAGCGTAATACCGCGCGCGGCCATCATCGTCAGGGAAACATCGATATTAATTTGCTGCGGGATTACGCCGCCCAGCGCCACCTTGCCCACGCCCGGCACCAGCACCAGTTCACGCCGCAGCTGCTCCGCGTATTGCACCAGTTCCGGATTACTGAAGTTATCGCCAGAAATAGCGAAGAAGAAACCAAACACATCGCCAAAATCATCGTTAACGAACGGCGCGGCCACGCCGGGAGGAAAGAAACGCGCCGCGTCGCCGACTCTGCGCCTTAGTTCATCCCAGATTTGCGGCAACTCGTTGGAGTGATAACGCGAGTCAATGTTGACGGTAATCTGCGACAGGCCGTTGGAAGAGATGGAGCTGACATTGTCCAGATAGGGCAACTGCTGCAGCGCATTTTCCAGCGGCAAGGTAACTTCCTCTTCCACCTGCTGGGCAGACGCGCCGGGATAGTGGGTGACAACCACCGCGGTCTTAATGGTAAAAGCCGGATCTTCCAGACGGCCAATATTGAGCAGAGTAAAAATGCCGCCGACGCCCAGTAACAGAATCGCCAGCCAGACGCGGACCGGATTGTCGATAAACTGCCGGGAGATATCCATTACAGCCCCCGCTCACGCGTCCAGATGCGTACCGGTTGTTGAGCATGCAGCTCGTTGACGCCAGCGGCGACTACGCGTTCACCGGCGTGCAGCCCGGCGGTAATCACCACGCCGCGATCGGTCACTTCGCCCACGCTGACTTTGCGATCCTCTAACGTCAACTGATCGCCGCTGCCTTGCACCACCCAGACATGCGGTTCATTGCGCTGGCTGTTATCGGGATTGAACACCGCTTCCACCGGCACCACTAACGATTCGCGATTCACGTTGGCAGGCAGATTGGCGAGATTAATCGTCACCGTGCCACTGACGCCGCCCACCGCCGGGAAATCGGCCGGGCGCGGCATGGTTAAAATGATCTGCCAGGTCAGCGAGTTGCTGTTACTGCTGCCGGTGTGCTCTTTGTACTCGGCCTGGAATTCGCGGTCCGGCAGCGAGTTGATGCGCACCACCGGGCGATAAGTCAGGTTGCGCATATCCAGCGCGGTAAACAGGTTTTCCGGCACGCTGAACACCACGTCGAGCAGATCGTTGCGGGTCAAGGTGGCGATGGTTTGTCCGGCGGCGACCACCTGATGATTGCGCACGTTAACCACGGCGGCCACGCCGCTGAACGGCGCGGTTAGCGTCATCTGGCTTAACTCTTCACGGGCAATTTGCAGCGCGGCATTGGCCGCATCGCGGTTGGCGCGCTGCACGTCCATTTCTGCCTGCGAAATCGCCTGGCGGCCGGAGAGCGTCTGGAAGCGGGCAAATTGCCGCTGGGCGAGGGTGGCGGCGGTCTGGCGCTCATTAACGCGTTGCTGCGCTTCCCGCGCGGTGAGTCTGGCGATGAGCTGGCCCTGCTCGATACGGTTGCCCTGGCGAATATCCAGCGATTCAATCTGTCCTGAACGCTTAAATGACAAATCGGTGGAGTCGCCGGATTCAATGCGCGCCGGGAAGATACGTTGTTGAGATTCGCCGGACGCCACAACTTCAACGACTTTGACCATGCGCGGCGGTGGCGTGACTTCCTGTGTTTTTTGATCGCAACCAGTTGTTATAAATATAACAATGGCAACCAGCGTAATATAACGAGTCACTGTTTTATCCTCAGCAACAACGAATCCATTGTTGGCAATATTTGAGTGGATAATTTAATTACCAAGCATAGAGACAACCGCGTAGGTGAATAGCCCTACGGCGGAGCAGGTAACGATCGCAATGACAACATAAAGACTCAGACGGAGCAGGCTATAACCATACATCGTTGCCTCCATTAACCATGACCACAGAAAAACTGCGCCATCGCCCTAAAAGGTGAGAAGTATTAACAGGATGTTTTTGTTATCGATGAGCATAGACGCAGATGTCAAAAAAAGTAAAGGCGTGTAGGTTGTAATATTTTTTAGAAAATAAACAAGATTAAATTTCATCGGTAATCAATCTTATAGATATATATGTTGCGTTATCGATATAAAGAACTTGCGTAAAATAACCCTATTATTGGCTTTAAAATGCACAGACTTATGAATTATCACACTATATTTTTATTATTTTTCGACCTCAGATTAGTCTGATGAGATAATCGGATTCAGCCTCGTAACTTTTATTGCTAAATGAATGCGTTGAATATCCCTGTGCTACGTTTATAGCGTTCATTTTTCAAAATACTTTCAATCTCGTATAGAAAATAGGGCTGCTCCATTGCCGCTGAGCAGCCATTAATTACATATTTTTCAATCTGAAACGGACCGCTTCTCCCACCGGATAAGTCAGGTCTGATCTTTTCGTTCAATGGCGACTTGTTAATCACGGGATATCACCGCCTTGATTTCCGAAACAGGATTTGAGGAGAAAGCGATGAATACTGCTAAACCGGAAAGTACCTATTATCAACTTTCTGTCGATGAAACGCTGGCCAGTACGCAAAGTTCCACCGAGGGAATCAGTAGTGCTGAAGCGGCGGCGCGCTTAACCCAGTACGGAGAGAATGCCCTGCCACAGAAACCCGGCAAGCCGGTTTGGCTGCGTTTTCTCGCTCACTTCAACGATGTGCTTATCTACGTTTTACTGGCCGCCGCGCTGCTGACTGCCGTCATGGGACACTGGGTCGATACGCTGGTGATCCTCGGCGTGGCGGTGGTGAATGCCCTGATTGGCCACATTCAGGAGAGCAACGCGGAAAAATCCCTGCAAAGTATTCGCAATATGCTCTCCAGCGAAACGGTGGTGATCCGCGCGGGTAATCACGAGACGCTGCCCACCACCGCGCTGGTGCCGGGTGATGTAGTGGTGATCCGTGCCGGTGACCGCATCCCGGCGGATCTGCGCGTCATTGAGGCGCACAACCTGCGCGTTGAAGAAGCGATACTGACGGGCGAATCCACCGTGGTCGAGAAGGGCACCGACGCGCTCACCGGCGAGTTGCCGCTGGGCGACCGCACCAATCTGCTGTTCTCCGGCACCACCGTCAGTTCGGGCGGCGGCAAAGGGCTGGTGGTCGCTACCGGCGGTGCCACGGAACTTGGGCACATCAATCAGATGATGTCCGACATCGAAAAGCACCGCACGCCGCTGCTGGTGCAAATGGATAAACTCGGTAAAGCCATTTTCCTGATCATCCTGGCGATGATGGCCGCGCTGTTTGTCTTCAGTTTATTGTTCCGCGATATGCCGGTTTCAGAGCTGATGCTGTCCCTGATTAGCCTTGCGGTGGCATCGGTGCCCGAAGGGTTACCGGCGATTATCTCGATCATTCTGTCGCTTGGCGTGCAAACCATGGCGAAGCAGCAGGCGATCATCCGCAAGCTGCCTACCGTGGAAACGCTGGGCGCGATGACGGTGATCTGCTCGGATAAAACCGGCACGCTGACCATGAATGAAATGACGGTGAAAGCGATTATCACCGCCGATCAGATTTACCGCGTTGATGGCGTGAGCTATGAACCGGTGGGCGCCATCCACAAAGCCGATGACGCTGTGCCGGTAAAAGTGGCGCAAGGCTCGATACTCGAGCGCTATCTGCGCACCATCGATCTGTGTAACGACAGCCAGCTGATTAAAGACGAAAACGGCCTGTGGAAAATCACCGGCGGCCCGACGGAAGGCGCGCTTAAAGTGCTGGCCGCCAAAGGACATCTGCCTTCAGTCACCACCGAACTGCGCAATAAAATCCCCTTTGATTCGCAATACAAATACATGTCGACGCACTACTTGATCGGCGATGAAGAGTGCGTGCTGCTGACCGGCGCGCCAGACGTGCTGTTCAGGCATTGTCAGCAGCAGCAAACGGAAGCCGGATTGCAACCGATCGATCTGCCGTGGTGGGAAGCCAAAATTGAAGAGTATGCGCGCGAAGGATTACGCATGGTGGCGGCGGCCTGGAAACCAGCCACGCCAGGACAAACTGAGCTGACGCATCAGGATCTGCATCAGGGCATGATTCTGCTGGGCATCGCCGGGATGATGGATCCCCCGCGACCGGAAGCCATCACCGCGATTGGCGACTGCCTGCAAGCCGGCATTCGCGTGAAAATGATCACCGGCGACCACCCGCAAACCGCGATGAGTATTGGGCAGATGCTGGGAATCGGTAACGCCAGCACCGCCATCACCGGACGCGAACTGGAAGTGATGGATGACCAGCAATTGAGTGAGGCGGCGCAGGCGTACGACATCTTTGCCCGTACCAGCCCGGAGGATAAATTCCGTCTGGTGCAGGCGCTGCAGAGCAAAAAAGAGGTGGTCGGAATGACCGGCGATGGCGTGAACGATGCGCCCGCGCTGAAGCAAGCGGATGTCGGCATCGCCATGGGAATTAAAGGCACCGAAGTGACCAAAGAAGCCGCCGATATGGTGCTGACGGACGATAACTTCGCTACCATCGCCAGCGCGGTGCGCGAAGGGCGGCGCGTCTATGACAACCTGAAAAAGACCATTTTGTTCATCATGCCGACCAACCTCGCGCAGGGCTTGCTGATCATCATTGCCTTGCTGGCGGGTAACTTAATTCCGCTGACGCCGGTGTTGATTCTGTGGATGAACATGGCGACCTCCGCCACGCTCTCCTTTGGCCTGGCGTTTGAAGCGGGTGAACAAAATATCATGCGTCGTCCGCCGCGCGATCCCAAGCTGCATGTGATGGATGGTTTCGCCATCTGGCGCGTGATTTTTGTCGGTTCGATGATCGCCATTAGCGCCTTCGTACTGGAAGCCTGGCTGCAACCGCGCGGCTATTCACCGGAATTTATTCGTACCGTGTTATTACAAACCCTGGTGACGGCGCAGTGGTTCTATATGCTGAACTGCCGTGTTTCTAACGGCTTCTCATTAAGCAAAGGGTTACTGATGAATAAAGGCATCTGGATTGTCAGCGGCGTACTGTTAGTGCTGCAATTGCTGATTATCTACGCGCCCTTTATGCAACTGCTGTTTGGTACCACCGCGCTACCGTTACGCTACTGGATTATTACGCTGATCATTGGCTTCGTGATGTTTTTAATTGTCGAAATCGAAAAACCATTAACGCGGAGATTCAGAATTAATTAATAGCGCGTGACATTCAGGCCGGTGCAGTCACGGCCTGAATGTTTTTCGTCACTTGACCTCAAACAAGGCCCAGCACACAGGTTTTTCTCTATAATACATTTTGTATAGGATGAAGGATCTTAATAATGGGACTGAACGAGTTTCCTTTATGGTCGAGGCTTTTGCGCGTACTGTTAATTCTCGCCACGCTGACCATAATTCTCACCGGTATCTATCTGGCATCGGCATTAATTAATCAGGTGATGCTGTCATTGTTTCTGGCGATTATGCTCGATCCATTAATCAGTCGGCTCGAAAGAAAACGCGTGCCGCGTCTGCTGTCATCGCTGCTGGTGATTGTGCTGCTGTTACTGGTGATTGTGTTCACCATCATCAAACTCACGGTATTAACCCCCGATTTAATTCAGCTCAGCCGTCAGGCACCGCAGCTTCTGGCCGAACGCTTCGAGCCGGTAACGCAGACGTTTAGTCATCTGGGCATTGTGTTGACGCCCAACGACATGCTGGCGTTTGTTGATGCGGGTGCGGTGGTGCGCTTTGTCACCGGTTTTCTTACGCAAATACCCAGCATTCTTTCCTGGTGGCTGATGGTATTTCTGATGCTGTTTTTCATGCTGTATGAAATGAGCAATTTAAAAATCCTGTTACGCAAACAGGCCGAAGGGAAATATCAGCGCTATTACGTGGCGCTTGAAGAGGGTGTGCAAAGCGTTATTGTTTATGCTCAGGTAAAAACCCTGACCAGTATTGTCGGCGGCATTATTGTTTGGGCTGGCGCGCATCTTCTCGGTCTGAAGTTCGCCTTTTTCTGGGGTGTGTTGATGTTTGTGTTCAACTATATTCCGGTGCTGGGTTCATTTATGGCGGCCATCCCGTCGGTGCTGCAAAGTTATATGCTGTACGATATCCAAACCGCATTGGTGGTCGCGCTGTTCTTTGTGGCGTTGAATTTAATCCTGAGCTCAGTGATTGAGCCGTTATTATTGGGCAAGCGGTTGAATATGGCGCTCACCACCCAGCTGCTGGCGTTTCTTATCTGGCAATCGCTGTTGGGCATCATCGGCGCAATTCTGGCGATTCCACTGACGTTTATGTTGAAAAAAATATTATTAGCGAGCGCGGGGCAACGTGTTGATGATATCTCGTAGCGGCGCAATTTATTGCGCATTATCTGGATGGGCAGGGGGCCACCCATGATATGCGCGATAAATCGCGCCGCTACGGAGTGTGCGGTGTTAAACGCTTAATCCTTTTTACCGAGATAAAAGGTTTGATACAGCACCGGCAACACCAGCAGCGTCAGCACCGTGGCGAATCCCAAACCGAAAATGATCACCACCGCCATACTCTGGAAAAACACATCGCGCAGCAGCGGTAGCAGGCCGAGCACGGTGGTGAAGGCGGTGAGCAGAATCGGACGCAGACGCGACGTTGCGGCATCGAGAATCGCTTGCTGTAACGGCTGATGCCGCGCCAGCTGGCGCGTCTCCTCAACCAACACAATCCCGTTACGAATCAGCATGCCCGACAAACTCAGCAAACCAATCAACGCCATAAAACCAAACGGAATGCCGGTGAGCAGAAAGCCGCAGGTGACGCCAATCAGCGCCAGCGGCACGGTAATCCAAATCGCCAGCGCATCGCGCAGCGAATTAAACATCAGCACGGTAATCACAAACATTGCGAGGAAACCTAACGGCAGCGAGCCAAGCAGGCCGCTCTGGGCATCGCGTGAACTCTCCAGCTCGCCGCCCCATTCCAGATGATATCCGGCGGGCAACTTCAGCTGAACGATGGCCGGCTGCACGCGCGCCACAATCTCTGCGGCAGTGCGGCCGCTGGCTGGATTGGGATCGGCCTGCACCGTCAAGACGCGCATGCGGTCACGACGCATAATCAGCGGATCTTCCCATTCCAGCTGGAAATCGTTCACCAGATTGGCAAGCGGCACATAGCGCTGCTGCGCCTGACTCCACACCTGAATATTGCCAAGATGGTCGATATTCTGCCGCTCCAGCTCGGAGGTTTGCAGCATGATCGGCATCAACCGCGATCCTTCGCGCAGCAAACCAACGCTATCGCCGCTGAAGTTGATACGCAGCGCGCGGTCGATATCGCGCTTGTCCACGCCCAGCTCCTGACCACGCAGCGGCGAATACTGTGGACGAATCACTTTACTGCGCGCCTGCCAGTCATTGCGCGGCGGAAACGCGCTGCCCTCGGCGAGGAAAATGTCGTCTATCTGGCTGGCAATCTGCCGCAGTGTAATGGGATCGGGGCCGGTTATCCGCAGCGCAATGGCGCTGTCGCTGGCACTGCCGAAATTGATGCGTTTGATGCGCTCCGTCACCTGCGGGAAGTGCTCGCGGATGTGCTGCTCGGTTTGCTGCGTGAGCGTTTCCAGCTGCTTGGCGTCCTGCACGCGCACCATAATCTGCGCGTAATTGCTGTATTGACGCGTTGCATCGTAGGTCAGCGTAAAGCGCATCGCGCCCTGACCAATGGTGGTCACGGTGCTGGTGACGCCCGGCTGCTGGTTGATCCAGCCTTCAATCTCGCGCGCGGTTTGCGCGGTGTAATTAATGTCGGTGCCATACGGCAGCCACAGATCGGTGAAGAAAATCGGCGTATTGGAGGCGGGGAAGAAGTTCTGCTTCACGTAGCCAAAGCCATAGATCGAGGCGGCCAGGCACGCGGCCATCAGCAGCAAGGTCGTGATGCGGAAGCGCAGCAGCGTGGTGAGCACGCGGCGATACAGGCGGAACACCACGCCTTGATATGGCTCCGCGTCTTGTTTGCTTATCGCCTGATGACCATCCATCCACTGCACGAATACCGGCGTCAGCGTCAGCGCGGTGATCCAGCTGAGCAGCAGAGAAATCAGCAGCACCTGGAACAGCGATTTACAGTATTCGCCGGTGGAATCCTGCGATAAACCAATCGGTGCGAAGGCGATGATGGCGATCACCGTGGCGCCGAGCAGCGGCAGCGCGCTGCGTTTCACCATCTGCATCATCGCCTGTTGCAACGGCTTGCCGCGCTGGCGATCGACCTTGATGCCTTCCACCACCACGATCGCGTTATCCACCAGCATGCTGAGGGAAATAATCAGCGCACCCAGCGACACGCGCTGCAGCTCAAGCTTAAACAGATACATGATCAGCAGCGTGCCCAGCACGTTGAGCGCCAGCGAGGCGGCGATCACCATGCCGCTGCGGACGCCCATAAACAGCAGCAGCGTTCCGACGACAATCGCCAGCGCCATCAGGAAGTTATTGATGAAACCATCCACCGACTGCTTCACTTCCTGAGCCTGGTTATAAAACACGTTCAGGTCGATGCCGAGCGGTTTGGCCTGCTGATGCTGCTGAATTTTGGCGCTTAACGCATCGCCGACATCAATCACATTGACGCCAGGCGCAAAGGAGACGCCCATCGCCAGCGCGGCGTTGCCGTTAGCGTGATAGAGATTGCCCGGCCGATCGGTAACGCCATAGCTGAGCGAGGCGATATCGCGCAGCAACACTTGCTGGCTGCTGCCGGGCGCAGAGATCGGCAGCGCGCCGATCTCGTCCAGAGACTGAAATTCGCCGGTCGGATGGAAGCGGATCGCTTCATTGCCGATGCGAATCTGGCCCGCATCGGAGACGGTATTGACGCTATTGAGTAGGGCGGCCACGCGCTGTGGCGTCACGCCCAGCGCCGCCATCTTCTGGCTGGAGAGCGTGATATTCACCTGCTCCTGCTCGATACCGGCAATCGCCACTTTCGCCACGCCGGGCACCAGATTCAGCTCACGCCGCAGCTGATCGGCGTAAGTGCGCAGCTCGCTGTTGGTGAAGTTCTCGCCGGAAAGGGTAAAGAAGTAGCCGTAGACATCGCCAAAGTCATCATTCACCAGCGGCGCGCTGACGCCGGGTGGAAACTGGCGCGTGGCATCGTCAACGCGGCGACGCAGTTCATCCCACACCTGCGGCAAGTCGTCGGCGCGATAGTGGCTGTGAATCGTAACGGTGATCTGCGACAAACCGTTGCTGGAGATCGAACTGACTTTGTCGAGCGACGGCAAACGCTGCAAGGCGTTCTCCAGCGGCAGCGTGACTTCTTCTTCAACCTGCTGCGCCGACGCGCCAGGATAGTGCGTCACAATCACCGCCGACTTAATGGTGAAAAGCGGATCTTCCAGACGGCCAATATTGAGCAGCGCAAAAATGCCGCCTACGCCGAGCAGCAGGATCACCAGCCAGCTGCGAATCGGGTATTTGAGAAACTGTTCCAGCAGGCGCATCACAGACCTCGCTCGCGTGTCCACAGGCGCACCGCCTGACCATCTCGCAGATCGCTGACGCCCGCGACCACAATGCGATCGCCCACTTGCAGGCCGGAGAGAATTTCGATGCCCTGCGCATTGAGTTTTCCCACCACCACCGGCTGCTGCTGAACGTTAAGCACATCGCCTTCACCGCTGATCAGCCACACGTAAGGCTGATTCGGCAGGCTATGATCGGGGTTAAATACCGCGTTGGCCGGCACGCGCAGCAGCGGCGTGCCATCGGAAGTGGGCAGATTATGCATCTGCACTTTTACCGTGCCGCTCAGCCCGCTGACCTGCGGTAAATCTGTCGGACGCGGCATCGTCAGCACCACTTGCCAGGTTAGCGTGGCGGCATCAGCTTCTGCGCGATGCTCTTTATATGCCGCGCGAAACGTGCGGCCCGGCAGCGCATTCAGGCTGATCTCTGGCTGATAATTCACGTTTTGCACGTCAAGGCTGGTGAACAGGTTTTCCGGCACGCTGAAAATCACATCCAGCACATCGTTGCGGCTGATCACCGCCACCGTTTGTCCGGCGGTGACCACCTGATGATTTTGTGAAGCTACGCTGGTGACGATGCCGTCAAACGGGGCGCGCAAGGTGTGATAATCCAGCTCCTCTTTGGCGATGTTTAGCGCCACAGCGGCGGAGTCGCGATTGGCCTTTTGCATATCCATATCTGCCTGCGAAACCGCACTGCGCGTGGCCAGCGCACTGAAGCGCTGATACTGGCGGTCCGCCAGCTGGAATCTGTTCTGCTGATCGTTGACGCGCAGCTGCGCATCGGTATCGATCAGCCGACCAATCACCTCGCCCGCCTTAACATGACTGCCTTCACGTACCTGCAACTGCGCCAGCCGCCCGGTACGCTTAAACGCCAACTCGGTATAATCGCCGGCTGAAATACGCGCCGGAAATACCCTGACTTTCTCTGTGGTATTTTCTGTCAGCGTTAGCGCTTTAATTACGCGCGGTGCGCTGCTGTCATCGCCGCTTTTATTGTCACAACCGAACAAAACCAAACAAATTAGAAGTGCGCCCAGCACTGGCCAATTATTCATGCCCCTGCCTCATTAAGAAAGAAAGGGCGGGAATATGCCATTAGATGAAAGGGTAAATAATGACCCTCCGCAAAATAAGGGTCATTAGCTGGGATGAATTATGTGCGTTTAACGTTGGTTTAATTTGGCCGTGTACAGCGAAGTCAATTATCCAGCCATGCGGGAGACGAGATGGTAAGTAAGTAAACCGATGACGGTTGCTGATGATACCGCAATGAAAATAAAGGAAATAATCATCAGTAATGTCAGTTTATGTATTTTATTCATAATAATTCTCCCTCTGCATAATAGATTCCAGGATGAAACTAAAAATAATAGGCATCACGCGAGTTGTCTATTTGTGCTTAAATAATAACGCTACGCAATCAGTGCTATCGCTATTAGCATCACACTTCCAAATCGGTAAAAACATGACCACGGTCAGTATGCTTCGGGAAAATATAATTAAAATGTGTTTTTTATTTTCGCACGCTTTTTTATTTTTCAATTCAATGTCACGGGGTTAATTATGACCGTTATTCCTATTCAGCCAAAACGTCCGGAGGCATCCGCGCGTCCCTATTATCAGCAGGATAACGCCGCCGTATTTAAAGCAATAAACAGCTCACCCGCGGGGTTAAGCACCACCGACGCACAGCAACGACTGGACGCCAACGGGCCGAACGTGCTGCCGCAAAAAGCGGAAAAATCACTGCTGATGCGTTTTCTGGCGCATTTCAAAGATGTGCTGATTTACATCCTGCTGGCTGCGGCGGTAATCACCGCGGTGATGGGCCATTGGGTGGATACCTTTGTGATTCTCGGCGTGGCGGTGATCAACGCCCTGATCGGCTTTATTCAGGAAAGCAACGCGGAAAAGTCGCTGAAAAGCATCCAGAACATGATGTCGAGCGATGCCATGGTGCTGCGCGACGGCCAGCAGATCACCGTTGCCACTCAGGATCTGGTGGTCGGTGATGTGGTGATGTTGCGTCCCGGCGATAAGATCCCAGCGGATTTGCGGCTGTTCGAGGTACATAACCTGCGCGTCGAAGAGGCGATTCTGACCGGCGAATCCACGGTGGTATCAAAGAACACCGTGGCACTTGAGGGTGAAAAAGGGCTGGGCGATCGCCTGAATCTGGCCTATTCCGGCACCACCGTCAGTTCAGGTACCGCGCTCGGCGTGGTGATCGCCACCGGCGGCGACACCGAGTTGGGCCACATCAATGCGATGATCTCCTCGATTGAAGAGGCGAAAACCCCGCTGCTGGTGCAGATCGATAAACTCGGTAAAGCCATCTTCGGCATCATCATGTTGATGATGGCGGCGCTGTTCGTGTTTGGTTATCTGCTGCGCGACATCGCGGTGACAGAGCTGCTGCTGTCGGTGATCAGCCTCGCGGTGGCGGCGGTGCCGGAAGGTTTACCGGCGATTATCTCAATCATTCTGTCGCTTGGCGTGCAGTCGATGGCACGTAATCACGCCATTATTCGCAAACTGCCGACGGTGGAAACGCTCGGTGCCATGACGGTGATCTGCTCGGATAAAACCGGCACGCTGACCATGAACGAGATGACGGTGAAAGCGGTGGTGCTGGCGAACAGCCAGTGGCGCATCAGCGGCAACAGCTATGAGCCAAAAGGCAAATTTACCCTTGAAGCGGGCCAGCAGAGCGATGCGCTGATGCAGGGCTTCCTGCAGGTGGTGGATATCTGTAACGAAAGCCAGCTGCGTCAGGATGCCAACGGCAACTGGGGTATTGTCGGCGGCCCAACCGAAGGGGCGCTGAAAGTGCTGGCCGCCAAGGCGGGCATTCAGAGTGACAAGGTGCAAATTCTGAGCAAGCTGCCGTTTGACTCGGCCTACAAATACATGGCGGTGAGCTGCCTGATTGATGGCAAACCGTGCCTGCTGATGACCGGCGCGCCCGATGTGTTGCTGTCGCTGTGTCAGCAGCAGCAGGGCGCTACCGATGCGGAAGTGATTGATCGCGAATACTGGGAAGCGGCGATCACCACGTACGCCAGCGAAGGATTGCGCACCGTCGCCGCCGCGTGGCGCTGGCTGCCGGAAGCGCAGCACCATATCGATCACGACGATTTACGCAACGGCATGAAGATGCTGGGCCTGGCGTGCATGATGGATCCACCGCGTCCGGAAGCCATTACCGCGATTCGCGACTGCCAGCAGGCAGGGATTCGCGTGAAGATGATCACCGGCGATCACCCGGAAACCGCCATGGCGATTGGCCAGATGCTGGGCATTGGTAACAGCGATTCTGCGATTACCGGTTATCAGCTGGAGCACATGGACGATGTCGAGTTGGGCGTAGCAGCGCGTGAGTACGACATCTTTGCCCGTACCAGCCCCGAGCATAAGCTGCGTCTGGTGAAAGCGCTGGAGAGCAGCGGTGAAATCGTCGGCATGACCGGTGATGGCGTTAACGATGCGCCCGCGCTGAAGCAGGCCAACGTCGGCATCGCGATGGGTATCAAAGGCACCGAAGTGACCAAAGAGGCGGCGGATATGATTCTCGCCGATGACAACTTCGCCACCATCGCGGCGGCGGTGAAAGAGGGTCGACGCGTCTACGATAACCTGAAGAAAACCATTCTGTTTATCATGCCGACCAACCTCGCGCAGGGATTGCTGATCATCATTGCGATTTTGATGGGCAACCTGCTGCCGCTTACGCCGGTGCAGATTCTGTGGATGAACATGGCAACCTCGGCGACGCTGTCGTTTGGTCTGGCATTTGAACCGGCAGAACGCAACATCATGCGCCGCCCGCCGCGTAACGCGCGCAGCCCGGTGATGGACGCTTACGCCATCTGGCGCGTGATCTTCGTTGGTCTGCTGATCTCGATTAGCGCCTTTGTGCTGGAAGCCTGGCTCCAGCCGCGCGGCTACACGCCGGAGTTTATCCGCACCGTGCTGCTGCAGATGCTGGTCACCGCACAGTGGGTTTACATGCTGAACTGCCGCAACAGCAACGGATTCTCGCTGGATGCCGGCTTGCTGAAAAACCGTGGCATCTGGCTGGTCACCGTGGTGTTGATTGCGTTGCAGGCGATGATTATCTATGTGCCGCTGATGAACACGCTGTTTGGCACCGCGCCGCTGCCGTTCAGATACTGGCTGATTTCGCTGGCGGTGAGCGCCGGGATCTTTGTGCTGGTGGAGATAGAGAAGCGCCTGACACGCGGTTGGCGCCTGGCACGAAATTAAGCGTGCCAATCTTGAGTAAATGCCGGGCCATCATGGCCCGGCATCATCGTTCTAAACCTTGTTAAAATCTTCCTGCATGCTTCGCGCGCATCAATAATTCTGCGTTGAATTATCCCTCCAGCCCTTTCTTTCACTGCGCATATGTACGCATCAGGAACAGATAGTAACGCTTAACCCATGAGCTTTTGTTTATGGCTTAGTATTTGATTGTGCATATGTTCATAGTCAGCTAGCAATGCTGAGATGACGATCACACCTTGGACGCTGAAAATCAATTAGCAGGCTTATTGTGATGGCGCTCACAATGAGCAGGCGAAAAATAAGCGATAAAATATAACAAATGAACAACACGCGTTCATTTGAGCAAGGTGCAGCCTACAACCTCTGACCTAAACCAAAAAGGTTCATCCATGAAAAACCGATACAGTACGAAAGTGCTGGCGCTTTTCTGCGCCCTGTCATTTTTGATGTACGTCGATCGCGTCAACCTTTCGACTGCGGCGGGGCTGATTAAGCAGGATCTTGGCCTCAATAACACCGATCTCGGGCTGATTTTTTCTGCCTTCGCTTACACCTATCTCGTGTTCCAGATTATTGGGGGCTGGTTTGTTGACCGTTTTGGCGCACGTAAAACCATCATCATCTGCGGCAGCATCTGGGTTGTCGCGACCATTTGTACCGGTTTTGCCGGTGGTTTTGCTTCGCTGTTCCTGTCACGCATGTTGCTTGGCGTAGGTGAGGGCGCGGCATTGCCGTCACAAGCGCGCGCCATGACATTCTGGTTCTCCAGCGAGAAGCGCGGCTTCGTACAAGGCATCACCCACTCGTTTTCCCGCTTCGGCAATGCCGTAACGCCCTCGCTCGTGGCGCTGCTGGTGTTGATGCACTCCTGGCGTTTCTCCTTTATTGCACTCGGGGTTATCACCGCCGTGTGGCTCGGTTTTTGGATTGCCAGCTTCCGCGATAATCCGCATCACATTGCCGACATGAGCGAAGAGGAGCGCAAGATCCTGCCGAAACTTGATGCCTACATGACCGACAAGGTGAAAGCGCCCACACCGTGGAAAGCACTCCTCAAGCGGATCGGGCCAACCATGGGCGTCTATTTTTGCTACGGCTGGACCGGCTGGCTGTTCTTCACCTGGCTGCCCACTTTCTTTATGAACGGTCGCGGCATGGACCTGAAATCGTCCGCACTTTTCACCTCAGCCGTGTTTCTCTCGGGTGTGGTGGGCAATACCGTCGGTGGCATGGTGAGTGACAAAATCCTCAAACGTACCGGCAACGTCGTGGCGGCGCGACGTAACGTGATTATTTTCAGCTTCCTGAGCGCCGGTTTGCTGCTGATTCCGGTGATCAGCTCCACCAACATGTCGGTGATCACCGCTTGTCTCGGCCTGGCGTTCTTCTGCCTGGAACTCACCATTGGCCCTATCTGGGCGGTGCCAATGGAGATCACGCCCAAGTACGTCGGCGTGGCCAGTGGCCTGGTGAATGCCGGTTCAGCGGTGGCGGGCATCATTTCACCGATTCTTTTCGGCATCATCATTGATAGAACGGGCAACTGGAGTCTGCCGTTTTATGGCTCGGTAGTGTTGTTGATGGCCGGCATTGTGCTCACCTTCTTTATGCGCCCAGACATTCCGTTGTCTGAAGATTCCCCTTCTCGCGGTGAAGTACAGCCCGCAAATAATGCTTATCACTGAGGAAATCCTGATGAAAAAACCTTCTGTTGCACTGGTGCTGGGCGATCCAGCAGGTATTGGTCCCGAACTGGTTGCCAAAGTGCTGTCGCAACCGGCGCTAAGTGAACTGGCTAACGTCATTATCATTGCCGACCGCCACGAGCTGGAAAAAGGCATGACGATTGCCGGTCAGCGTTTCGATTATGACGAAATCTCTGATACCGCCGATATTAGGTTCACGTCGGGTAAACCGTTGCTGCTCAATCATGACTGGTCTACGCGCACGCCTTTTGACTATGGCAATGCCAGCGAGCAGAGCGGCGTGTATATCCTGGAAACGCTGGCGCGCGCGGTCGCATTGACACAGCAGGGCATCACCCAAGGTGTCTGTTTTGCGCCGCTGAATAAGCAAGCGATGCACATGGGCGGTTTACAGCACCGGGACGAGTTGCACTGGTTCGCCGAACTGCTGAAGTGGGACAGCTTTTGCTGTGAGGTTAATGTGGTTGATAACCTCTGGGCCGGGCGTGCCACGTCGCATATTCCCTTCCGCGATATCGTCAAGAACCTCAGCGTTGAAGGCATAGTGGATACCATTGCGCTGATGGATCGCACGCTGCGTCAGGCGGGGATTGCTAAGCCGAAAATTGCCGTGCAGGCCCTGAATCCACACGGGGGTGAGAATGGTCTGTTTGGTGATGAGGAACAGACCCTCATTAAACCGGCGATGGCCAAGGCCAAAGAACAAGGCATTGATGTCTATGGCCCTTATCCAGCCGATACCACCTACAAAGCAGTAGAGACACAGCAACTGGATGCCGTGGTTTCGATGTACCACGATCAGTTCGCCACCGCGTTAAAAATGCTGGGCTTCGAACGTGGCATTACCGTACAGGGCGGACTGCCGATCCCGATCGCGACCGCCAACCACGGCACCGCATACAATTTATATGGGCAAAACCTTGCAACGCCATCGGCGTTTGAAAACGCCTTCCGCTTGCTGGTTCGTATGGCAGCCAGCGCCGCTTAACAGGGTTTAGGCATCCCGGGATGTTGCCGGGGTGCATCCTTCTTTACCGGGGAGGTCCTATGCACACTGATAATCGTCCAACGCGTGTTCGCTGGACGCTTTTTTTCATCATTTTTGCGCTGGTGGTAATCAATCTGATTGACCGCGTTTCGCTTTCCATCGCGATGCCGACTATTGCAGCCGAATTTAATCTCTCACCTACGCTGCAGGGCGTGATACTGAGCTGTTTTTTCTGGGCCTATGCGCTTTTACAGCTTCCTGGCGGTTGGCTAATTGATCGCTACGGACCACGTCGTATGATCACATTTTCGACCTTTTTCTGGGGCATTTTTCAGACGTTGGCGGCGCTAGCAACGGGCGGTATTTCACTGCTGCTGTCGCGTGTGATGCTGGGCGCGGCTGAAGCGCCGCTTTTTCCTGCGGGCGGCAAACTCAATGCGATGTGGCTTTCAGCTAACGAACGTGGACGGGGCGCGGTGCTGATGGATTGTGGCGGCCCTATTGGCGCAGCGCTAGGTGGACTCATCATTGCGCATTTGATTGTGATGCTGGGATCCTGGCGATTGGTGTTTGCTATCACCGGCGTTGCCACGTTGCTGATGTCGTGGGTCGCATGGCGTTGGCTACGCGACGATCCTGCACAGCATCCTGAGGTCAATACGGCTGAACGGGCATTAATTGCGGCAGGTGCACAACCAGCGGAAGTGGCGGCCGGACCCGTGACGCGCGGCTTTGGTATTGCCAAACCTATGCTGATGGCGATGCTCACCGGGCGCGCCGCATGGGCAATGATGTTTTTTGGTTTGCTTACCTGGGGACCCAGTTATCTGGCCCATGCGCGTGGCTTTGATCTCATCGCGATTGGTAATGCCACCTTTATTATTTTCCTGTGCGGCGCGGTGGGCTCTCTCTCGGGCGGTTTCCTGCTTGATGCACTGGTGAAGCGTGGCATGAAACACGGACGTGCATTGAAAGGTTTACTGGCAATTTCTGGCACGGTGGCGTTAGTTGCATTTCTCTCATTACCGTATCTTCGCAGTCCCATTGCCGCTGTCGCGGTGTTGTGTATTGCAGCTTTTTTCCTGATGTGGGGCAGTCTGTACTGGAGTTTGCCTGCGCTACTGACCACAAAGGAGAAAATGGGACTCGCGGGCGGAGCCATGAATATGGCGGGTAGCGTGGGGGGAATTGTGGTTCCTCTGCTGGTCGGCATTATGCTGCAACTGGGTGTTCACTATGACAGTATCCCGCTATTTTTTGCTGGGTGCTCAGCAGTGTATGTGCTTGGCACCGCGTTGATTGGTATCCAGCAACGCGCGGAGGTAACAACATGTATCACGGTCCGATAATTGATCCGCATCAGCACTTCTGGCAACCGCAGCGGAATCCGCATCCCTGGCTAAAGCCTGAGGCTAAAATACCGTTTCGGTACGGTGATTATGACGCGATTAAACGCGATTATTTACCACCCGATTACCTGCGTGATGCCGCGACTCATCGTGTTGAAGCCACCATTTATATGGAGGCTGAATGGGATCCGGCAACGCCTCTGAATGAAACGCGCTACATCCATCAGATTGCCAAACGGTTTGGTTATCCCAACGGCGTGATTGCACAGGCCTGGCTGGATCGCGAGGACATTGCGGATGTGCTCGCGTGGCAAGCCGCCTATCCGCTGGTGCGCAGTGTACGCCATAAGCCGGGAGGCGCTACGAGTTGGCAAGAGGCGCACGATGGTCAGCGCAGCCTGATGAGTGACGATCACTGGCTCTGCGGCTATGCCGTACTGGAGAAATATGCGTTGCATTTCGATCTACAAACGCCGTGGTGGCATCTGGATGAAGCGTGCCGATTAGCGCGAGACTTTCCTCATACCACAATAATTCTCAATCACACCGGCTTACCAGCTGACCGCAGTGAAGAAGGCCTTGCAGCATGGCGACAGGCGATGGGATCGCTGGCTGAATATGAAAATGTCGCGGTGAAAATTTCTGGCTTAGGTGAGCCAGATTATCCGTGGAGCGTGGCACGTAATCAGGGGATTGTACGCAATACTCTGGCGATGTTCGGCACTCGTCGCTGCATGTTCGCCAGCAATTTCCCGGTCGATGGGCTGTGCGTCAGCTTTGACAACTTATATACCGGTTTCAAAAAGATGGTTGAGCATCTGCCTTACGACATGCAATACCGCTTGTTCTATGACAACGCGCTGCGTTATTACCGCCCGGCACTGCAAACCACCCCAAAACAGCATAAGGAGAACGTTCGCTATGTCCAATCCGCTTAAGCTCGGTGTTAACACCTCTATTTTCGACGGGCACGATATGGATCTCGCTTTCGCTATTATTCGCGAGTTGGGCTACGACTATGTGGAGCTGGCCTACAACCAGGGCTATGTGGGTGATCTGGATGACAGCCTGTTTAGCCCGGCCAATGCGCAACGCATCCGTGCACTGCTGGACAAGCATCAACTGAAAACGCTGGCGCTCGGTTGCACCTTTAACCTCGCTCGACCCGAAGCGGTCGAGTACATGCTAACACGCATCGGTTTTGCTCAGGCGATTGGCGTCAAGTTGCTCAACGCTTGCACGGCAAAGCGTGAGGATTATGCGGCGTTGGTGGGTCATCTACGCCAGATCGCGCCACATCTTGAGCAGGCCGGTTGTTGTTTACTGATCGAAAATGGCGGTGACCACAATTATGATGCGTTTGCGCTGGCAGCCGAAGGTGAACAGCTGTTGCGGGAGGTGGGAAGCGCGGCTGTAGCGTTTAATGGCGATGCCGGCAACATGGTGTCGTTGAGATCCGACGCTGATGCGATAAAGCAAATGCTGCAGTTGTTGCCGCAGATGCGGCATTGTCACATCAAAGATGTATATAAGCAGGGCATAGAGTTTCACTTTCCGCCCATCGGGCAGGGCATATTAGAGTATCAGCCGCTCATCAAGTCACTGGCTGTGCACGATATTCCCTGTACGCTGGAAATCCCGCTGCGTATGCATCGACTGGCTGACAGCATGCCGGTACGCAGTGATACGCCAGTAGAACTGGAACGGATTGTTGAAGTGCTGAGGGAGAGTAAAAGGTATATCGATGGATTGCAGCATTAGACGGGGGGAATCAGGCATTTCAGAACATTAAGTCCGCACCGCTGTTGAGAAAATCCACTACAGCGGGCGGCTTAAGTGGGGAAGATTATTTCTTAGGAATTTCAGAGATCTCTTTCACGTCACTCTTATTCATTTGCTGCTTAACACCATTGGCATCGACGTAACCCAGCAGGCCGGTTTCGGCATCCTGTGGTTTGCCATCGGTGACGATGGTACGTCCATCATTGGTGTGGATCGCGTACGAGGTACGCGTACAGCCGGTCAGTGCGGACAGGGCAATAAGCGCAGTAATAGAAAGCAAAATTGATTTTTTCATTAGTCTCTCCAGGCTGTTAAAAGGATATTAATTATCCAGTTCGCTCATGTTGGTAATCTTGTCGCGATTGATCTGCTCAGTTTTACCGGTTTGCGCATCCTTGTAAGAAACAAGGCCCGTGTCACTGTCGATTTGCGGCTTACCAGACGTCACGATAGTGCGTCCGTCGGTGGTCTTAATCGCCTGATTTGAAGAGCAAGCGGTCAAAGTCATTGCCATAAAAGTGCCAAGAAATGCCGTTGTCAGTACTGTTTTTTTCATCGTGATGAGTTCCTTTCAGTGGAATAAGTTTTAACTACCTAAATAGCTTAGAACATTTTCCTAAAACAGCCAGGAATCGGGGTTATCTCAACTGACTATCCTTACTTCCGCGGCGGTTATAAGCGCTGATCGCCGCCTGTTTTTTATCGATCTTGCTCTGGCAATTCACGCAATAACGCACGCCAGCCAATGCCGCGCGACGTGCTTCCGGGATCGGTTCGCCGCACTCGTCGCAAAACTCCGCACTTTCACCATGACCGAGATTTTCGCGGGCGCGGGCCACCGCGTCATCTACCGTGGCATCAATTTGTTTGTGCACCGCCCCGTCTTCTGACCAACCGCCAGCCATACTTCACCTCCAAAAACTGATGGTGAAAGTATAAGACACGCTGTGATTTATGTCGGGCAGGGCAGAATTTCACGCGTATTTAACAAGGTTGACACATCATCGCGCGCCATCCTAGACTGCGGCTTGTTCCAAGGGGTGCTCTGTTAAGGGGCTGAGATTCTACCGGCTGGCGTGTATGCGTTGGCAACGTAGTGACCCTCCGAACCTGATCCGGCTAATACCGGCGTAGGGATGCGGAACCGCAGGGCGATATTGCGCCTTGATTCCCTCTTTGTGCTTTGTAGCGGACAGTTCGCGCTCTTCAGGCGTGCCTGAGAGTCTCTGCGCAATCGCAAAGGTGGCGACACATGAACGAAACACACATCATCCAGGCTCTGCTGACATTCCTGCAGCGTGAAGATAGCTCAGACGACGACTTCAATCAGTTGGCCCTCGAAATCTTCGCTTATCAGTTCGCACACAATCCACCTTATCGCCGCTTCGCCATCCAGCGCGGACGTACGCCGCTGACGGTGAAAAGCTGGCGCAACATTCCCGCCATCCCGATTAATGCCTTCAAAGATCTGACGCTCAGCTGCCGTCCCACCGACCAAATTGCCGAGATCTTTATGACCAGCGGCACCACCGGCACGGTAAAAGGGCGCAGCTACCATCCGACGCTGGAGGTGTGGAAAAAATCGATGCTGCTCAACTTCCGCCGTCGCTTTATGGCGGGCCGCGAACGCATCCGCATGGGCATTTTGTTCCCGGATACCGTGGCGATGCCGAACTCCTCGCTGGCGACTTACCTTGACCTGGCAATGAAGGAGTGTGGCACGCCAGACAGTGAAGTAATGGTGGGCGAACATGGCCTCGAAACCAGTCGTCTGTTCAGTGCGCTGGAGCAGGCCGAAGCGGGTGGCGAACCCTACGCGCTGCTGGGCGCCAGCTACAGCTACGTGCATCTGCTGGATGAAATGCAGCGCCAGCAACGCCGTTTCGCGCTGCCTGCCGGCAGCCGCATTCTTGATACCGGCGGTTTCAAAGGCCAGTCGCGCGAGATTGGCGCAGAGGAATTCTACGCATCGCTCTCTCACGCCTTCGGCATTCCGCGTTCCCACTGCATCAACATGTACGGTATGACGGAAATCAGCACGCAGTTTTACGACGCGGGCAATGAGCGCTGCCCGCCGGTGAAATCCGGGCCGCACTGGATCCGCACGCGCGTGGTCAATCCGCTCACCGGTGATGATGTGCCGGACGGAGAGGTTGGCGTGCTGGTGCATCACGATCTGGCGCATTTCAACTCGGTTTCGGCTTTGTTAACGGAAGATGCGGGCGTGATGGTGCCCGGCGGATTCCATCTGCTAGGACGTGCGACCGGCGCTGATGCCAAAGGCTGTTCGCTGACCATGGAAGCGTTTCTCGCCAGCGCGCAGGCGGCGCTGTGAAGGAAGTTGCCGGACACCTGCCGGGCCTTTCCGCTGATGAAGTGCAGTGGCATACGCTGAGTTTCAGTCATCGTGGCGAGCGCCTCGAGGTTTGCGTTCCGCAACTTGATGACGCGCAGATAAAGGCGCTCGCAGCGCGCATCCGCACCAACGCCCGCGCTTATCTTCATCAGCTGAGTGTCGCGCAGATCATCGCCATCATTGATGAAGCGGTGGCGCGACTGCTCGATCGTCGTCATCCACTGCGTATCAAAGCCGAAAAGCTGCTGCCCATCGTCACCGGTTACGATGCCGAAATGGTGCGGCTTGGCCTCACCGGCTATCTGAAAACCTTTCGTCAGCCGCAGCTGAAGCGTTTTCTGGCGGAGGATTTCGCCGATCCGCAGATGCTCGACGATTTCCAGCCGCGCCCCAAAGGCGGCTTTGCGCGCGCGTTTGGCCCGCAACTGTTGATGCATATCTGGGCGGGCAACGTGCCGGGCTTGCCGCTGTGGAGTTTGATCTGCGGTCTGCTGGTCAAGGCGGGCACCATCGGCAAATTGCCGGGCAATGAGCCGCTGATGGCAAGCTGGTTCGCGCAGTTGCTGGCGGAAATCGATCCAAAACTCGGCGAATGTATCGCGGTGGTGTGGTGGAAAGGCGGCGATGCGCAAACCGAACTAACGTGGCTGCGTCAGCCCGATGCGCTGGTGGCTTATGGCGGAAATTCAACGCTGGCGGCGATCCAACAGCGTTTGCCGGTTACCACGCGCTTTCTGCCGCACGGCCACAAAATTAGCTTCGGAATGGTGGCGCGTTCGGCGCTGAATGCACGTCAGGGCGCGGAGATGGCGCGTCGCGTGGCGTATGACGTGATGCGTTACGACCAGGCCGGTTGTTACTCGCCGCAAATGCTGTTTGTCGAGCGCGGCGGCAAGGTGTCGCCGGATGAGTTCGCCAGCTATATCGCCCATGAACTCGCCGCGCTGGCGCACAAACATCCGCGCCGTGCGCTGGCGAGTGATGAGATCAACAGCATTGCGGCGTGGCGTAATGGCGAGGAGATTCGCGCGCTGGGCGGCGATCGCACGCTTTACGGCGAGGCGACAGACGATTGGGCGGTGGTGAGCGTTGATCATGCGGAGCCTTTATCGCCGGCGGCACTGGGCCGTACGTTGAAAGTGGTGTGCGTGGATGCGCTGGAGGAAGTGGTCAATTTGGTGGCGCAACAGCGGCATTTTTTGCAAACCGCAGGCGTGGCGGCCGCGCCGCAGGCGTTGTTCGGCATTTCGGTTCTGCTCGGGCAAGTGGGTGTGACCCGCATCGCGGCGTTCGGCAACATGACCTCGCCGGAAGCGGGTTGGCATCACGAGGGGCGTTTTAGTTTGCTCGATCTGGTGACCATCACGGAGATCGAGCAGGGCGCAGAAGCGGCCGCCGAAAGTTACGCACCGTACGTGGAGTGACGCGATAACACATCGCACATACCGTAGCGGCGCAATTTATTGCGCATAAATCAACTGCGCGCGATAAATCGCACCGCTACAGATTGTGCGTGACGACATCAACCTGGAGCAAAAAATGAAATTCTCCAACCAAACCATTCTGGTCACCGGCGCAAGTCGCGGTATTGGTGCGGCAATCGCCAAAGCGTTCGCAGCTGAGGGCGCGTTTGTGGTGGTCAATTATCTGCGCAATGAAGTTGCTGCAACGAGCGTGGTTGAAGAGTGCCGCGCATTGGGCGGCGACGCGCTGGCGATTGCCGCAGATGTCACTTCTGAGCAGCAGGTCAACGCGATGATGGAGCAGATCGTCAACGCCACCGGCCGCCTCGATGCGGTAATCAACAACGCTTTCGCACCTTACGTTTTCGACACTGAAAATCGCGCACGTTTCTGGGAAACGCCGTGGTCGGGCTATCAGTCGCAGTTCGATGGCGCGGTAAAAGCCGCCTATCACGTTTGCCAGGCGGCGCTGCCATTAATGCGTGCGCGCGTGCGCGGCAGCATCGTCAATCTCACCAGCGATCTGGTGGCGCGTCCTTCGGTGCCTTACCACGATTACATCACCGCCAAAGCGGCGCTAACCGGCTTTAGCCGCACGCTGGCGACGGAGCTGGGCCCGTTGGGGATTCGCGTAAACTGTGTGGCGCCCGGTCTGGTGTATCCCACCGATGCCAGCCAGGCAACGCGCGAAGAGGTGCGCGACTTCCTCACCGCGCAAACCCCGCTGCGCCGCATCGCGCGCCCGGAAGATGTCACCGGCCCGGTGCTGTTTCTGGCCTCCGACTGGAGCGAATTTGTCACCGGGCAAACGTTGTACGTTGATGGCGGATTAGTGATGAATTAACCCGTACGCTCGGAATTCATGGCGTAATGCCGATCAGTTAAGCGCCGTATCAAATCACCGCACCTTCTGTAGCGGCGCGATTTATCGCGCAATGAATTGCGCCGCTACAATGTGTGCTCTCGGTAATTACGGGTTTTCATGCCTTATCTGACGAGCATTACGCCATGAATGGCGAACAGGTTATTCCTGCGCAAGCAAATAACTATCCAACCTGATCAACGCGATCACATATTTCGGCAACGCTTCCAGCAGCGATGGCAGATGGATCGTCTCGTCGGCACCGTGCGGCAAACCGTGGCCTGCGGGTAAAAAATCGGGTGTGTTGACCGCAGTTTTCCGGTAGCCGGGCCCAAAGGTGATGGCATTTGGCAGCTTCTTCGAATGGGTCACGCCGCCCATCGCGTAAGGACGATCGTCATTGCCGGTGGTGTCATTCCACACTTGCTGCAGCAGCGAAATCACCGGATGCGAGGCCGGCAGGAAGAACGGAGCCACGTCGCGCCAGCCGGGATCGAGCGTGATGGTGGTGGCGGCTAGCTGCTGTTGCAGCATCTCGACGATCTGCTCGCCGCGCCACGAAACCGGATAACGGATATCGCAGTCAATGCTCAGCGTGTCGGCGCGATGGCTGTACCACACGCCCGCGTTCAGCGTCAGTTTGCCGGACTCCGCATCTTCCAGCCCCAATCCAGCGCTCTCGCCATACGGCGACGCAAACAGCTGCACCAGCGTTTCCGCCAGCTGACGTTCGTGATCGCCCAGCAGCTCCAGCTCGATCAGTGCGGCGAGCAGCACCTGCGTGGCATTCAGCGTGCCGTCGGGGAAGGCGGCATGCCCGCCGTTGCCGCGCGCTTCCAGGGTGAAAGCGCCATCGTTTTCCGGCTTGATCGACACATAAGTCGCGGCAATGCCCTGCAGCAGCGCCAGCTTTTCACTAACCGCATGTTGATCGGCCTGCGCAATCCGCACGCTGGCGAAATCCGGCACGCTATTGCTGGCCGAACCGGCAACAATACCCGCCAGCACGCCCGACTCAGCGACATTCAGGGTAAAACTGAGTTGCCCTTTCTGCGCATTGTTCACCGGGAACATGCCATCGGTGACAATCGAATAATCGGGCACCGGACCGTGCTGCGCGAACCACGTCATATCGGCCATGTTGGTCTCTTCCGCCAGGCCATAAACGATGCGCAGATTGTGATGCAAAGGAATATTCAGATCGCGCATCAGCTTTAACAGGTAGAAATTGAGTACGCCGGGCCCTTTGTTATCCGCCACGCCGCGACCAATCACAAAATCGCCGTGCTGCGTCAGCGCGAAGGGTGGAAAGGTCCAGTTGTCGCCCGCTGGCACCACATCCAGATGGTTGATCAGCCCGATGTCGCGCGCGTGCTCGCCATAAATCACCGAACCGGCATAGCCCTGATGCTGCTCGGTTTTGAAACCGGCCTGCTCGGCCTGATCTAATACTTGCTGCAAAATCTGCGCGCATTCGGGGCCAAAGGGCGCGCCTGGCGCAGCGCGGTCGGCGCGGCTGATGCTGGGAATGGCAATCCATTGGGCCAGATCATCGGTTAATGCGGCGCGGTGCTCCGCGATCCATTGCTGGATCTGCGGCAACAGTGCGCTTTCCTGAGGTGATAACGACGCGGACATAAGGCTTCTCCTTCAATTTATGCACAACATAAAACATTCCACCGCGTCGGCTTAGACGCATTTGCGCGAACCATTGCTACCACGCAGCTAAGCGTCACTTCATGCGCATTCCAGCAAAGCTTAGTCATTTTTGTTGCTCGTATTGCATGGCAAAGCAACGGAGATTAACGCCTTACGACGCTAAGTCACCAGTAATGCAGGAGAATTAAGGTGGATAACAGCCCCGCAGCCGGAGCGACAGTCGGCGTGGATGTCGGAGGAACTTTTACCGATTTTGTTTTATTTGATCCGCAACGCCAGCAACGCTTTTTCCATAAACAGCCCAGCACGCCCGCCGATCCCGCTCTGGCGGTAAGTGACGGGCTGCGCGCCGTGCTGCTGAAAAGCGGCTTGCCCGCCAGCGCGCTGTCGCTGGTATTGCACGGCACCACGCTGGGCCTCAATGCCATTATCCAGCGGCGCGGCGCGGACATCGCGCTGGTGATCAGCTCCGGTTTCCGCGATGTGCTGGAGATCGCGCGTGCGCGCATGCCGTCTTCCTTTGATTTTCATGCCGACCGCGAGCCGCCTTTTTTAACGCGTCAGCGCGTGCTGGAGATCCCGGCGCGCTTCAGTCCCGCCGGTGAAGTGACGCAGTGGCCAGGCGAGGCCGAACTGGCAAAGGTGGCGTCTGAGGTTTTGCAACTCAAGGTGAGCGCGGTGGCGCTGGTAACCATCAACGGTTATGCCAATCCACTGCGTGAAGCGGAGCTGGCAAGCGCGCTGGCTGCAAAGTTAGGCGCTGTGCCGGTGCTCTCTTCGGCGCAGCTGTGGCCGGAGATTCGTGAATATGAACGCACGCTGGTGGCCGGGCTGAACGCCTATATTCAGCCGCTGATGCAGCGCTACTTTAACCGGCTGAGTGATTTACTGGCGCAGCAGGCGATTGACGTTCCCTTATTAATCACCGCTTCTAATGGCGGCGTGCTGCCGCTGGACGCCGCGCATCAGCGCCCGGTGGACACGCTGCTCTCCGGACCGGCATCCGGCGTGATTGCTGCGGCGCATCTGGCGTCCGGTACAGGTTTTGTCTCCTTCGATATGGGCGGCACCAGCAGTGATATCTCGCTGTCGGAGCAGGGCGAAATCGAACGCGTTAACCGCACCGAGATTGGCGGCCTGCCGCTGATTCTGCCGGTGGTCGGCGTAGCGGCGATTGGTGCCGGCGGCGGCTCCATCGTGCATGTCGATGATTTCGGCATTCTCAAGGTCGGACCAGAAAGTGCGGGCGCGGATCCGGGTCCGGTTGCCTATCAGCGCGGCGGCACGCAACCCACGCTCACCGATTGCTATCTGGTGAGCGGCATCTTATCGGCCGACGCGGCGCTGGCGGGCACCATCACGCTGGATCATGCCGCCGCGCATCGCGCACTCAGCGAATTGGGCGAAACGTTAGGTTTGGCGGCCGAACAGGTGGCAAGCGGCGCTATCGCAGTAGCGACGGCGCAGATGGCGACCGAACTGAACAAAGCGCTGGCGCAGCGCGGTTTGACGGCCGATGGCTTGACGCTGATTCCGTTTGGCGGCGCGGGCCCGACCCACGCCAACTTCTTCGCCGAAGAAGCGGGCATCAATCGCATTCTGGTGCCGCTGCGTCCCGGCACGTTCTGCGCGGAGGGCGCGATCAGCGCTGATATCCGCCGCGACTTTGTGCGCAGCCTGCGCATCAACGTTACAGCGGAAAGCTACGGCAAAATCGCCGCCACCGTTGCGGAGCTGCATCAGCTGGCGCAAACGTGGTTTGCCGAACAGGCCAGCCGCCTTAGCGAGCGCGCCCATTATCGGGTGGAAGCAGATATGCGCTATGCCGGACAGGCGTACGAACTCAGCGTCACTCTCGGCAGCCCGGCAAGCATCACGCATCCGCATTTGCTGCAACGTTTTCAGCAGCTGCATCAGCAGCGTTATGGCTTCAACACGCCTGACGCGGCCATTGAACTCACCACGCTGCGCCTTTCGCTGAATGCCGCGCTGCCACGTCCTACCGACAAACCTTTTAACTCTGAGAATGAGGTTGACGAGCCACATGCGCGCCCACTTTATCTGCGCGGCGGCTGGGTGAATGCGCGCATCTGGCAGCGTGTGAACATCGGTAAGCAGAGCCATATTCAGGGCCCGGCGGTGATCGAACAAGAGGATACCACCACGCTGATCTTGCCTGGTTGGTCGGCGTGCACCGATAGCAGCGGCAATCTGCTGATCGCGCGCGTAACGGGAGACGCAGCATGAAACTGGATGCCATCACCCTCGAAATTCTCAACCAAAAACTCACCGCGCTCACCGAAGAGATGTGCCACATCCTGCAGCGCACCGGACGCACGCTGTACGTCAAGGAAACCGCCGATTTCTGCTGTGCGGTGGCCGATTTGCAGGGCCGCTTCTTTGCCTATCCGAAAGGCATTGGCGTTTCCGGTTTTGTTGGGCTGAACGCATTAACCGCGATTCAGGCGGTCGGCGAGGTTGCGCCTGGCGATGTGATTCTGACCAACGATCCCTGGCGCTCGCGCGGGCTGGCGACGCATCTGCCGGATTTGCAGGTGCTGGCGCCGTGGTTCATCAACGGCGAACTGGTGGCGTGGGGCTGGGCTTTTTTACACGCCTCCGACGTTGGCGGGCGCGTGCCAAGCAGCATCTCGCCGACCAACAGCGATATTTATCAGGAAGGGCTGCAAATTCCGCCGGTCAAGCTGGTGCGCGCGGGTGAACTCAATCGCGATGTGATGAACATTCTCACCGCCAACAGCCGCACGCCGGATGCGATTGCTGGCGATATTCAGGCGATGCTGGCCGCGCTCAATGCCGGTCGCGATCGCCTGAATCGCATCGTAGCGCAGCATGGCGATGTGAACGTAGTGCAGGCGCAGCAGGATTTGCAGGCTTACTCGGCCATTCGCGCGCGCCAGGTGCTGCGCCGCATTCCCGATGGCGTGTATCAGTTTGAAGATTACCTTGATGACGCCGCCGGCAGCGGCTTGCCGGTGCGGCTTGCCATCACCGCCACCTTTAACGATGGCAACGTGCATCTCGATTTCACCGGCAGCGATGCGCAGGTGGCGGCAGCGATCAACATTCCCAGCCACGGCGATCCGCACGCGTGGCTGACGCTGCGTATTTTGGCGCTGGTGTGCACGCTGGACAAAGGCGTGCCGCTGAATGCCGGTTTACTCGCGCCGGTGACGCTGTTTGCGCCTGCCGGATCGCTGGTCAATCCGCATTATCCGGCTGCAGTTGGCGTACGCCATGCGGCGGCGGTGCGCGTTAACGATCTGCTGAACGGTTTGCTGGGTCAGCCGTTGCCGGACGTAATGCCTGCCGCCAGCGGTGGCACCATTATTCCGCTGGTGATCGCCGAAGTGGCGCGCAATGGCCGCGAGCAGAATGTGCAAGTGATCGAACCGATGGTCGGTGGCGGCGGAGCGCGTTGGGGGCGCGACGGCATCGACGGACGCGACAACAGCATCTCGAATCTGGCGAATAATCCGGTGGAGATGGTGGAAGCGGAAACCCATATCGAAATCCGCCAGTACGCGCTGCGACCGGGTTCTGCCGGTGCTGGACAATGGCGCGGCGGCATGGGCCAGCAGATCCGCGTGCGCATTTTGCAAAATGACAGCACGCTGCTGGCGCGTGGTATGGAGCGCATGCTGTTCCAGCCTTGGGGCGTGCAGGGCGGCCAGCCGGGACAATCGACCACGCTGACGCTCAATCCTGATGTCGCGGGCGGTCAGCCGCTCGGTAAGATCGATCTGCTGAGCGTTAACGCCGGTGACGAAGTGCTGCTGCAAACGCCCGGCGGCGGCGGTTGGGGCGATCCCTTCAAGCGCGATGCGCTGGCGGTGCAAAACGATGTCGATAACCATTTGCTGAGCCACGCCGACGCGGCGCAGCACTATGGCGTGGTGCTTACCGATCACGGCATTGATGCCGCGGCCACCGCCGCCTTGCGCAGCCAAGCGCGTGCGGCGTCATCTTCTTTCGGCGCGGCGCGCGAGAACTGGCAGACGCTGTTTGAGGGCGATCTGCTGACGCGACTCAATCAGCTGCTTTATCCACTCAGTCCGGCCGAACGCCAGCGCCATCGCTCAGCGGTGTTTGCCGCCGCATTAGCGCAGTTACCGACAGATTTTCCCCGTTCAACTTCTCCAGCTATCGCGACGGCGCGCCAGGCGTTTTCCGCTGCGCTGCGCGCGCTGGAGAGTGAACTTTCAGCGTCAATGACCTCAATACCAGGAGATGGCCATGCGCCAGTTAAATAACAAAAAAATCCTGCTCACCGCGCTGGTGGGCATGTTGATCAGCGGTGCGGTGAGCGCGGCTGAAACTACGGACTCGGTGATCGTCGGGGTTTACGGCGGTGACTGGGAGAAAAACATCCGCGCGTCCGGTCTGGAGCAGTTTGCCAAAGATAATCACCTCAAGCTGACCGTGGTGCCGGGCGCGGATGCCGAATGGTTTGCCAAATTGCGTGCCGCTAAAGGCCGTCGTTCGCCGTATGACGTGGTGGTGTTCCAGCCCGATACCGTGCAGCGCGCGCAGGCGGCGGGCTTGTTGCAGCCGCTGGATGCCAAAGATATTCCCAACCTGAATAATCTGTATAAGAGCGTGCAGTCGCGCTTTGTGTATGACAATCAAACCTACGCCGCCGCCTTCAGCCTCGGGCAACTCGGACTCGCTTATCGCAGCGATCTGGTGAAAACCCCGCCGAAAAGCTGGCTCGACTTGTGGAATCCGGAATACAAAGGCCACGTTGCGATTTCATCGCCGACTTACGCCGCGGGTTTGCAGTTCTTCGCGGGCTTAGTGCACGCGTTGGGCGGCGAGCTTAATCAGCCTGCCGCCGTGGATAAAGCCTTCACCAAACTGGCGGAACTGCGCGGCAACGCGGTGGCGTTCCCGGACAGTCCGGGCGCGATTCAAACCCTGCTGGAGCGCGGCGATGCGTGGGTGGTGCCGTACTGGGATGGCCGCGTGTTTGCGCTGAAGCAGCAAGGCATGAAAGTTGATTTCGTCTATCCGTCCGATGGCCCGGTTGTCGGTGCCGCGAACTGGGTGATTCCAAAGGGCGCGCCGAACCTCGCCAACGCCTACAAAGTGGTTAACGCCATGTCTGCGCCTGACGTGCAGAAAGCCTTCTCGGATAAATCACTGTATGGCATGACCAACAAAGACGTGCAGTACAGCGACAACCTGAAGAAGCAGGTGAAGGTGGGCGAAGAGGCCTACAGTAAACTGATCTGGATTGATTACAGCACCGCCACGCCGCAACTGGCGGACTGGACGCGTCGCTGGAGCCAGGCGCTGGGTGGCGCGAAATGAGTTCAGTCGTCATTGACGGCGTAGCGCGGCAGTTTGATAACCACCGCGCGCTGAATGACGTCAGCATCACCATCGAGCAGGGTGAGTTTTTCTCCCTGCTCGGGCCGAGCGGCTGCGGCAAAACCACGCTGCTGAATATCATCGCCGGATTCTTGTCGCCGAATAACGGACGCGTGTTGATTGGCGGCAAGGATGTCACCGCGCTGCCGCCGTATCAGCGCCACATCGGCATGGTGTTCCAGAACTACGCGCTGTTTCCGCATCTGAGCGTGGGCGATAACGTGGCGTTCGGGCTGAAGGTGCGTAAAGTGTCGCGCAGCGAACAGCAGCGTCGCGTCACCGAAGCGCTGAAGCAGGTGCGACTGGAAGGGCTGGCGCAGCGCATGCCGCACCAGCTTTCCGGCGGACAGCAGCAACGCGTGGCGATTGCGCGCGCGCTGGCGATTGAACCGCAGGTGCTGCTGCTGGATGAACCGCTGTCGAACCTCGATGCGCGCCTGCGCAAGGATATGCAGGACGAACTGCGCGCGTTGCAGCAGCGCGTCGGCATCACCACGGTGCTGGTGACGCACGATCAGGAAGAGGCGCTGACGCTGTCGGACCGCATTGGCATTCTCGGCCAGGGCGAGCTGCAGCAAATTGGCGCACCCGCCGCGCTCTATCGCCAGCCGGCGAATCGATTTGTCGCTGAGTTTGTCGGACAGGCCAATCTGTTCCATGCCTCTGCACAAAACGGGCTTTATCAGGCGCGCGATCACTTTGTTGCCGCCGGAGCCGCGCTGCAACTCAACGCCGCGCAACCGGCAGGTGCCTCGTCGTTGCTGATTGTGCGTCCCGAGCGCGTGCAGTTCTCCACCGAGCCGCAGCAATTTGCCAGCAACGGCAGCGTCGCGAGTGTGAAAGAAGTGAGTTTTGCCGGTGCGACCTTGCGGCTGGTGTGCCAGCTGCCGGGCGGCGGCGAGATCCGCGTGCAGCCCGCAGAAGCGCATTTTTCACAGCTGCCCGCGCCGGGCGATCGCTGCTATCTGCACTGGCAAGCGGCGGATGTCATTGTGCTGCCCGCGCAGGAGCGCGCCTGATGAAGATCGCCACGCGTAATCTGTTTCCCTGGCTGCTGCTGACGCCATCGCTACTTTTTCTGCTGCTGTTTTTGCTGGTGCCGCTGCTGCTGCTGTTCGACCAAAGCCTGACCAACGTTGATAGCCTGCTCAATCCGCTGCCCGGTTACAGCCTGGCGCAATATGTGACGGTGTTTGCCGATCCGCAATATCTGCACGCGCTCTGGACCACGCTGTGGGTGTCGCTGCTTACCGCTGCGATTACCGTGCTGCTAGCGTGGCCAGCGGCGTGGCTGCTGGTAACGACGCAGCGGCGCGGCTGGCGCACGCTGCTGTATGTGATTCTGATTTCTCCGCTGCTCACCAGCGTGGTGATCCGCACCTTCGCGTGGATTGTGCTGCTGGCGCAGAACGGTTTGATCAACGGCTTCCTGCTGTTCACCGGCCTGATTCCGCAGCCGCTCAGCCTGTTGTGGAACATGAATGCGGTGATCATCGCCTATGTGCAGGTGATGCTGCCGTTTGCCGTGTTGCCGCTAATTACCTCGCTGAATGAAATCGCGCCCTCGCTGCGATTGGCGGCGATGAGTTTGGGCGCTACGCCAGCGATGACCTTCCGCCGCGTGGTGCTGCCGTTGACGCTGCCCGGCATGCTGACCGGTTTCATCATCGTCTTTTCCCTCGCGGCGGGCAGCTACATCACGCCGTTGCTGATTGGTGGGCGCTTACAGCCGCTGCTGCCGATTGCCATTTATCAGCAGGCGATGCAGATCGCTAACCTGCCGCTGGCGGCGGCGCTGTTGTTGACGTTGCTGGTGATGACCTTGATTATCGCCGGGATTGCGGGCGCGTTCCTGAAACGCTGGGAGAATAAAAATAATGGATAACACGCAAAGCCTGGCGCAGCGGCTGACGCAGTTCGGCGTGACGCTGGCGGGCATCGTGATTTACGCCTTTTTAGCGCTGCCGGTGCTGGTGATTGTGCTCTCGGCGTTTAGCCCGGAACCGTATCCGCAGTTTCCGCCGCAGGGATTCTCGCTGCGCTGGTTTAGCGCGCTTTTACAGGATGAGGGCTGGATCGCCTCGCTGTGGATCAGCGCCTTGCTGCTGGTGATCGTCACGCCGATCACCGTGGTGCTGGGTACGTTTGCCGCCTGGTCACTGGCGCGGCTGGAGTTCCGCTATCGCGAAGCTTTGCAGGCTTTTATTCTGTCGCCGCTAATGATCCCGCAAGTGGTGCTGGGCATTGCGCTGCTTTATGTGCTGACGGCGGCGGGTATCGCCGGGATGATCAGCGGGCTGGTGATTGGTCATGTGGTGGTGGCGCTGCCGTATGTGGTGCGCACCGTTAGCGTGAGTCTGGCAGCGATGGATAAGCGGCTTGAAGCGGTATCGATGAGTTTGGGCGCGGGGCGCTGGTATACGTTTCGCCACGTCACGCTGCCGCTCATTAAGCCTGGCATTCTGGCCGGTGCGGTATTTGCGGCGGTGACCTCTTTTGGTGAAGTCTCCGTGAGCCTGTTTCTCAGCGCGCCAGACACCATCACCGTGCCGGTTCGGGTATTTAACTACGTCGATCAGACTTTCGATCCTATGGTGAATGCGATTTCGGTGATCTTTATTATCTTCGCGGTGCTGATTTTAATGGTAATTGAGAAAACGATTGGGCTGGTGAAGTTGAGTTAGGTTATGTTAGGTGGGTGTTAAGACGGACAATGAACAGACGTACGAAAAGTGCGCGGTATTTCCGGTTGGGGTAGGAAGGTTAATGAGGATGTTACCAATGTCGTCATTTAGTGATAGTCGTATGAGTTCACACGGCTCATTTCATTAACGCGGATTAGTATTCGAACTTATATTTTTTAAAAAATCAGCGTTCTTCGATAGATTTTAGATCAATGGTAAAGGTTATAAATATAATTTTAAATAACTGAACTAAACGTAAAGTGACAAATTTTAGCGTGAGATGAAATAAGTAATTAAACACAGCTAGCTATTAATGTGAATATTTCCTGTCAACCGATGGTTAAGTTATTATGATTTCAATAATGAATGATGTTTACAAAGTAATCGATTATAAAACATAGATAGTCGAAAAGAATAATCACTAGATTTTGTTCATTTTTTTTTTTACTATAGCAAAAATCAAAGTTAAAAATTAATTTCCAATGAAAAAAACACTTAAAAATCAAGGTTTTGTTGCTGTGGATTTATTTTCTGGTGGTGGTGGCTTAACGTTAGGGCTCAAAAATGCAGGTTTTATCGTTTCGGCGGCCGTAGAGTTGGATTCGATCGCTTCTGAAACTTACCATGCTAATAACCCTAACACAGTGCTTTTTTCAAAAGACATTAGACATGTTTCTAGTGAGGAACTTTTAGCTACGTCCCCCACAGGTAAAATTGACATGATCGCGGCATGCCCTCCTTGTCAAAGCTTTAGCTCTTTAACTGCAAAATATAAAAGAAAAGATAATCGCGATGAATTAATCAACGAATTTGCTAGGCTTGTTAGAGAGATTCGGCCAAGTGTTATTATGATGGAAAATGTTCCTGGTCTAATAAAAAAAGGTTCTAAATTATTTAATCCTGTAATAAAAGAATTTAAGAAAATTGGTTACGATATAGATTATAAAGTATTAGAAGTGGCTGATTATGGCGTTCCTCAAAGAAGAAAAAGGTTAGTAGTTTTAGGATCGTTAAATAGTTCAGTTAAAATACCGAATAAAACGCACTCGGAGTCGAAAGACGATAAAAATACTCTTCCTTGGATAACTGTTAGAGAAGCATTAAGTGGTTTGCCAGAACCTATTTTATTGAGTCAATCTAAAATGGTAGGTGGGCCACAGTATTTCAATTGGAATATCATAAGAGATATAAGTCCGATAAATAAAGAACGTCTTGCACATCTTAAAGAAGGTGCTGACAGAACAGAAATACCTCCTTATCTTCGGCCCAAATGCCACATCGATAACGTAGGGTTTACAAATGTTTATGGCAGAATGGCTTGGGATAAGCCATCTCCAACTATTACAGGTGGATGTACAACCCCTAGCAAAGGCCGGTTTGGGCATCCTGAAGATATACGAACTATTTCTGTGAGAGAAGCCGCGCGTTTACAAACATTTCCAGACGATTTTAAAATTAAAACCGATTTTGTAGATCGTGCATGTTTGATAATTGGAAATGCTTTACCACCATTATTTGCAACTATTATGGCAGAGCAATGCTTTCATATTTTACTCAAGGAGGTCGAAAATGGAAAGTAAAAAAGAATTTAAACTGGAGTTTTCTAACAGAGTTATTGAGCATTTGGGTATAAAGCTTTACCAAAATAAACCAACAAATGTAATAGCCGAATTTTTATCAAACAGTTGGGATGCTGATGCTCAAAAGGTAAATATTGATCTAAAGGCATCAACAAATGAAAGAACTCCTGAAGTTATTATTACAGATAATGGTAGAGGGATGAACCGGGATGAATTGACTGATGAGTTTTTAATTATTGGCAGAAACAGACGAGGAAATTCACCATCAATTAGAACTGCAGGCGGAAGGTTGCCTATGGGAAGAAAAGGAATCGGTAAACTTGCTGGCTTCGGTATAGCACAAACAGTTGATGTTATTTCTTCACCCAATATCAATTCTCGTAATGACACTAGTGTAAGAGAGATTTTTTGGTTGAGATTTAACCTTGATGATCTGTTAGCCAAGGCTAATATGTCTCTTAATAATATTTATGAACCTGAAGTTTTAGCAGATGGCCTTTCGTTAGAAAGTTTTAATTTATTACCAGAATACGCTGCACGCGAAGAGCAGTTATCGAATTTAGTCGCTAATCTTAAAAATAATGAAGGCGGCGTATGTGTCATACTTAGTGACACCAATTTAAAAAAATCGCTTAACACCGACATGATTCTAAAATCGATGGGTAGAAGATTCACTGTATCTATGCTACATCCTGATTTTAAGGTTTTTATCAATAATAAAGAGATTTCTCCTGGAGATGCCCTTCCAGCCATGCATGACTTTGGATTTGGTAAATGGGACAGCCCTTTAACTGAATCACTTATTATAAATGGTGTAAAAAGAGAACTAAAATATTGGGTTCGGTTTGTTGATTTACAAGGCGCGGAATGGTCAATTGAAAACGCCGGTATTGGTATCTATACGCATGGTAAAATAGCTCAAGATAGACCGTTTTTTTTTGATGTTAAGGGTAAAGAAATATTAAGTCGTTACTTATATGGAGTTGTAGAAGCTGACTGGCTCGATGAGCTCCCCGATGACGTGGTTTCAACTGATCGACGCTCTATTGATTGGGATACTTCCGAAACGCAACCACTTCATGAATGGGGAGCGGCAAAGTTAAATAGTTGGCTAGATGCATTTAGAAAGTGGCGAGCTACGAAGCCGAAAACTGATACGTTAAGAAGAATTCGTTCAATTAACATCTCTCTTAGTGGTCCTGAAGAAGAAGCCCTTGCTGAACTTTTGAGTGAGGTTTTAGATAATCTAGGGGACGATGAGGAAGCAAAAGATCGAGCTACAGAAAGTTTCACTAATGCTTGGGTCCATGCTCCTACCAGAAAAATAACGCAGGATTTATGGGAGAAAATATTTTCTTCTATTAATTCTGATACAACAGTTTTCACTAAGCTAGTTGATGGATTACGTAAGAGCATGGTTCCAGAGGCTATGGGATTAGCCGTAACAATGGCACAAAGAGTTGCAGCTATTACTGTAATGACTAAAATGATCGAAGATAGTCGCACAGAAACACATCTGCAAAGATTAATTGAAAATTTTCCTTGGCTACTAGGACCTCAATGGGAAAGACTTACTGCCAATCAATCAATTCGTACTCTGGTGGAAAAAGCACATAAACCCAATGAAGATGCTGGTGGATGGTCTTTAGGTAAAATTGAGGGATCTTTAAAACCTGATTTTGTATTTCTAACTGATTCTGGCAAAGAAAAAGAATTTATTGTTTTCGAATTAAAGGGACCTGAAGTTGGTAAAACTCTATTACCAATTGAATACAAGCAATTGCATGATTATATTCAAATAATTAGTGAAATATATACTGGGCCTGATATTAAAATAAGTGGTGTTCTTGTCGGACATGATAAAGGTGGTTTTTATGAATTCGACAATAGGATCCAAGTAAGAACATGGAACGAAGTGCTTCTTGAGGCAAGAAATTTGCATGTGGCATATCTCAAGTCACTTTTAACAGCTTCGGATCCCCAAGCGAATGATATCAGACTCCAGCAAATTAGTGATTTTGGTGGGATTGAGACTATGGAACTTCTCAAACGCTTTGGAGGAATTGAAGAATTTCCAGATGTTATATCTAAGACATTAAATTTGTATGGTTTAACAGAGAACAGTTCGCCGAACCCACCGTTATTAGATGCCCCAAAAGATTAATTTCAATAAAATAACAGTCCTCATAAATTTGTGTTCAAGAGGGCTGTTATTATATATCGACAGAAACAATATAAGGTCGTTATTAATAATTGGTAATAGAGATTAATTTTCTAACTTTCGCATTCGATTATAAATATTGGTTAGTTTTGGTTTCTAAAACTAAGCATTTTTTAAAAGGAAAATATATGGAATTTAAGAGGTTTATTGAAAATTACTTTCCTAATGTTAATGCTGGAAGTCATATAGAATATGACTACGTGAGAGATTTTATTAGTCCAGATAATCAGTCATTTAGTCAGGTGTTATCTTGGCCTCCAAATATTTTCTTAATATTGCATTCAGTGATAGATTATACCGATAAGTACAGGTTGCTCGTATCCCCTCAAAGCCATATTAATTGGGGGTTGGAAAGTAATTTGGTATGTGATGAACTAGTTAAATCATGGAAAAGTTATCTAGATAATACTGTTTCGAGTAAAGGGTCATTTATAGATGTAGACTTTATACTAAAAAATCATATTAATAGTATATTTAATCAAAGGAATATGCATAAGTGTGTATATGATTTGATGAATGAAAATGTTTTTTGTGAATCTCTTTTTTCATTGCTGATATCAATTGATAAACTTTTCTCTAAATTTTCTGGTACATATTTGCATGATGAAATTTATGCTGCGATGATTGCAAGGGATATTAACTATAAAATATATGCTAATGACAATCCGAGCTTTGATTCTTCACTGACTAATCTTTCTGATAACGATCCTAAGTATGGAATTATTACAAGAAAATTTAACACCCCACAGTCTGGATTAACAATAAATAATTTAACGCAAAATCTGACATTTATCCGGCCAGCTGTTAAATATACACACCATATAAATAAGGTTGAAAAGTCAACTTATTCTAAAAGTAGCTTTAATATTTTAATGATACCTTGGCCTTTTGATGTGAAAGATGAGTATTTTACTGCTTCAAAAAACATCAAGAATCATATGGATGAGTATTTTGACTTTTTCGATTATCATCCTAAGGATGATTTTGAGGAAAGCCATTTCCTGTCTTTTTTACTTTCTGCCATCAAAAGAGTTGGTGTTATTGATCTGATCGTTTTTCCAGAGTGTTCATTATCAGAGATACAGTTTAAAAAGTTGACTAAGTTACTTTACGAAATTTTTGATAAAGATGCACCATCATTACTTTCTGGAGTATATGGTACAGATGGGATCAATGGGAAAAATGCTGCTGTTTTAGGCTTTGTGGATGAAGATTTACTTTCCTTCAATACTATCGTACAGGAAAAACACCATCGCTGGTTCCTTGATAGAAACCAGCTGCGTAATTACAATCTTTCTGCTTCATTGAATCCAGGAAAAAAATGGTGGGAAAATATCAGTGTCGGTAGAAGAAATTTAACAACTTTAGAGACTGCTGAAGGTGTAATTCTATGTCCATTAGTCTGTGAAGATCTAGCTCGTCAGGAGCCTGTTGCCCAAGCAGTTAGGGCAATTGGTCCGAATCTTGTTATAAGCCTCTTACTTGACGGGCCACAAATTGCACCTCGCTGGCCAGGAAAATACGCTGCTGTTTTATCAGATGATCCTGGATGTTCAGTACTATCAGTTACAGCATTAGGAATGACTTTGAGAGCAACAGGTTTAGGTCATGCTCCAAGTAAAGATGTAGCATTATGGAGTGAACCCGGTAAGCCATCAGAGACTTTACAGGTTTCTTCAACTTCGGGCGCATTAGTGATAGAATTAGATTTAGAAACAACAAATATGTGGTCTTTAGACGGTCGAAATGAAATCAAGCCTATACTACGTAAGAAGATGCATACTACTCTAGAGCTAGAGTTTAAGAATAGAAGCATTAGAAATTTAAAACGTATGATCACAACAGCACTTGAGGCGGGAGGGAATTATGTACGATAATAAATCTCTACAAGACAAGCAGTTAATTCGATCTATTGCTGATTTGGTTATACAAAATCCTTCTCGTGCACGAGAAATATTTGGCAATTTAGATAAAATTGTTCAACTTTACCCTGAGCTTTCGGGAGTGAGAGACTTGGTTTTAAGCTATTTATCTGAAAATTATCTCAAGGAATTGAGCTATGAGATAAATGGAATTAATGACAAGACAACTAAAAATATTTTTATGTCAGCCCTCAACTCATATATAAACAGTAATAAATATAAACATATTTCTTAATATTTAATCGCCACATGCCACTGTAGCAGGTATGTGGTGTATTATTTTTGTAATATGTAACTTCAATTTTCACTCATATTAATAATTTCTTTATAACGCCATGAAATAAACTTAGACCATTCGTACCTAAGATATTTTCTCCACAAGCAGTATACCATATTAAATTCGATGACATTTATCACTGAGTCGGGAAATGGTTTGATATCATAGTTAAAATTATTTCATGTGTTATTTTAAATTGCTAGTAAATTACTTTTCATAAATTTTCTTTATTTTTTAAACTATATTGAGTGTTTTTCATTGTAAGTGCATGATATTTAATTGAGTGTTTATTTCACAAAATATTAAATTTAACCTTGTTTTACTGCCAGTCATAATGGGCTGCGCCACCAAGCTTGACAAGTACCACTTTAAACTATGTTAATAGTTAACAAAATTTAGTGCTCTACGGCTTTTTTAAAAATAACCCGGTGAGATTTAGTGCACAAAAATAATTTATAACATAAGCATTATGTCAGCGTGTTGGGGCAATATATATAATAAGTTAGCTTGTTAATTTTCTTCAATTTTATGATTTAACGATGGGGTAATATCCCCACATGTTTTTTACTCCACACCCATAAAAAAAGCGGCCCTAAGGCCGCCAAAACCCTCAACTGCAGTGAACATTGAGGAAGGAGGATAACAAACGGGTTAGCCTTTCACGCTGCCGGCCGTCAGGCCGCTGACCAGCCAGCGTTGGGCCAGCAGGAACACCAGCGTAATCGGAATCGCAGAGAGCACCGCCGCCGCGGCAAAGTCGCCCCACAGATAGTTTTGCGGGTTCAAATATTGCTGCATGCCGACCGCCAGCGTGTAGCTATTCACATCGCGCAGCAGCAGTGACGCGACCGGCACTTCGGTGACAGCGGCGATAAACGCCAGAATAAACACCACCGCCAGAATCGGCACCGAAAGCGGCAGCAGCACCAGTCGGAATGCCTGCCACGGCGTGGCGCCATCCAGCGCGGCGGCTTCTTCCAGCGAACCGTCGATGGTTTCGAAATAGCCTTTAATGGTCCAGACGTGCAGGGCAATGCCGCCGAGATAAGCAAAGATCACGCCGCCATGCGTATTCAGGCCGATAAACGGCAGATATTGTCCCAGGCGGTCAAACAACGCATAAAGCGCTACCAGCGACAACACCGCAGGGAACATCTGGAAAATCAGCATGCCTTTTAATAACGTGGCGCGACCAGCAAACCGCATGCGCGCAAAGGCATAAGCGCAGGTGGTGGAAAGCGCAACAATGCCGATGGCGCTGATGGCGGCGATTTTCACCGAGTTCCACAGCCACAGCAGCACCGGGAATGGCGGCGGCGTCACGCGGCCGTCGGCGTGCTCGACGCTGAAGCCGAGCGCCAGCTGCCAGTGTTCCCAGGAAATCTGTTCCGGAATCAGTGAGCCGGTGGCGAAGTTGCCGGCGCGCAATGAGATGGCGAGCACCATCAGCAGCGGAAAAAGTATTCCGGCAATAAAAACTAACAGCAGCAGATGCGTCATCAACAAACGCAACTTTTGCGATTTGGGTTGCACCATAGCCATAACGCCTCCTTAATCGAATTTCATTCGTACAGCTTTAAGATTGATTACCGCCAGCGCACCCACCAGCAGGAAAATCAGCGTGGCGATGGCCGCCGCCAGACCAAAGTCCTGCCCGCCGCCGCCTTCAAAAGCAATGCGCCAGGTGTAATTCACCAGCAAATCGGTATAACCCGCTGGCGTGGTGGTGCCGATACGATCCGGCCCGCCGTTGGTCAGCAGCTGCACCAGTACAAAGTTATTAAAGTTAAAGGCAAAACTGGCGATCATCAGCGGCATCAGCGGTTTCAACAGCAGCGGCAAGGTGATCAGGAAGAAGTTTTGCAGCGGCCCGGCACCGTCCATCGCGGAAGCCTCATAGAGGTCGTCCGGAATGGCTTTTAGCAGCCCCATGCACAAAATCATCATGTAGGGATAGCCAAGCCAGGTGTTCACCATCACCAGCATGGTGCGCGCCAGCGTCGGATCGCTAAACCACGCGGGCTGGAAACCAAACAGCGCGTTTAGCATCACGTTGATTTCACCAAAGCTCTGATTGAACAGCCCTTTGAAGATCAGAATCGAGATAAACGCGGGCACGGCGTAGGGCAAAATCAGCATCACGCGATACACCGCTTTGCCTTTCAGCGCTTCCCACTGCACCAGGCAAGCCAGCACCATGCCGACCGCCACGGTGAGAATCACCGTCACGAAAGAAAATAGCAGCGTCCAGCCAAAGATTGCCAGAAACGGTTTTTGAATCCCTTCATCGGTAAATACGCGAATGAAATTCTTCCAGCCGGTATTCACCGTGAAGCCCGGACTCAGCGCTTCGCCGCTGCTGTTCTGATAGAAACCGCTCTCACGATTGGCCTGATACAGCGCGCCGCTTTGCTGATTTTTCAGGTCGCCGTTGGCTTGCAGTACATACAACGGGCGCGTGCCGGAGAACTGCCGTAGCGAGCTCATCACCACCTGACGACCATCCGGCAGTTCGGCCTGAATCTGGTTCAGCGCCTGACGATTGGTGGTGACGATGCGCAGCGTGGCGCGTTCACCCGGCGGTGGCGGGGCGCTGGTGAGTTTCAGCTTTTGCGCTCCGCCAAAGGCAAACGCCGGCGAAACGAAGGTTTGCCCGTTGGCCGCTTCGGTCAGCACCAGCTGCCAGCGATCGCCCGCCGGGATCAGCGAGAAGTTCAGCGCTGAACCATCCTGATATTGACGGCTCAGCAACACCTGTTGCGCACGTTCCAGCGTCAGCTGGTTGGTGCTGCTGTAGTTAGTAAAGGCAATCGCCACGGTACAGGCGAGGGGAAACAGTACGAACAGCGCCATGCCTGCGAGTCCGGGATAGACATAGCGCCAGGCATAAGCGCGACGATTGGCATAAATCCACAGGCCGACGGCGCTGATAATCAGCGTCACCAGCGCAAACAGATATTCACCTTTTGCATACATCAGCACGAGCAGATAGCCGACCAGCAGACAGCAGATACCGAGAAAAAGAGCCTTCAGCACGGCGCTGAACCGTGCTGTTTTCGGTTTTCCTGACATGATGCGGTTTTCCTTAACAGCCAGTAACGAGCCGGATTGCGCCGGCTCTGGTAGAGAGGATTACTTGTTGAGTCGTGCCTGCGCATCTTTCAGCGCCGCATCAACGCTTTGACGTCCACTCAGCGCATTCAGCGTGGCGGTGCGCATCGCGTACCAGAAGGCAGCCATTTGCGGAATGTTCGGCATGATGTCGCCGTTGCGCGCGTTGGTCATGGTGGCGGCGATACGCTCATCCTTCTCCAGCGTCTGCTGGAACGATTTCAGCGCCACCGCGCCGAGCGGTTTGTCTTTGTTAACCGCATCAAGACCGGCGTCGGTCAGCAGGTAATTCTCCAGGAACTCTTTGGCCAGCTCTTTGTTCGGGCTGGCGGCATTGATCCCAGCACTCAGCACGCCGACGAAGGTTTTGGAATTTTTGCCATGCAGCGTGGGCAGCAGCGTGACGCCGTAGTTGATTTTGCTCTTATCAATGTTGCTCCATGCCCACGGCCCGTTGATGGTCATGGCGGTTTGCCCCTTGTTAAAGGCGGCTTCGGCGATGGAGTAATCGGTATCGGCATTCAGCGTTTTGGCCTTCACCTGATCGACAAGGAAGTTCATGCCCGCTTTGGCACCGGCGTTATCCACGCCGGTATCTTTCACGTCGTAACGGCCATCGTTGAGCTTAAAGGCATAAGCGCCGCCCGCCGCCAGCAGCGGCCAGGTGAAGTACGGCTCCTGCAGGTTAAACATCATGGCACTCTTGCCCTGCGCGCGCATTTTCTTATCGATGGCGGCGATCTCTTCCCAGGTTTTTGGCGGCTCAGGCAGCAGATCTTTGTTGTAGATGAGTGACAAGGATTCAACCGAAATCGGATAACCGATCAGCTTGCCGTTGAAGCGCACCGCATCCCAGGTGAAGGGGAAGATTTTCTCCTGGAAGCGCGCGTCCGGGGAGATCTCCGCTAACAAGCCTGACTGCGCATAGCCGCCGAAGCGATCGTGCGCCCAGAAGATGATGTCCGGGCCGTCGCCGGTGGCGGCCACCTGCGGATACTTCTCTTCCATTTTGTCCGGATGCTCAACCGTCACTTTGATGCCGGTTTCCTGCTCAAACTTTTTACCCACCTCAGCCAGGCCGTTGTAGCCCTTGTCGCCGTTGATCCAGATGACCAGCTTTCCCTCTTCAATCTTTGCAACGGCAGAGGCTGAAAACAGCACGGCCGTCAGGGCGGAAAGGGCAAGAATGCGTGCACCGGTTTTCATTGTCATAACTCCATCCTGTTAGCGGAAACGGAAATCGTTTTACCTGCCACATTGTGAGTATCTGCCGCCGCTTCTCATCCTCCCCGGCTCTACGCCTGCTTATCACCTGATGTGATCTGCGTTGCAAAACCACCCGGTTATCACGGACTGGCGCACACAATCGCCGCTCTGCTCTGCGTCATAGCTCACAAAAATGGTTGCCTGCCGCGTTTTATCAGACAGGTCTGCGCGATCTCCTCCTCCCGTCTCCTCCCCCACGCTGACGCCCTGCGGTGGAGGATGTCGACGGTTATCTCCTTGCCCATAGTGGTCGCCGGGGTCTGTCCGCCGACTTGCGGACAAGGAATAGCAAGCTGAGAGGAAAGCATCATGTCGAGCGTTACGTTGCGCAGTGTCTCCAAGGTGTGGGGCGAAACCGAGGTGTCGAAAAACATCAGCCTTGAGATCGCCGAAGGAGAGTTCGTGGTTTTTGTCGGACCTTCAGGCTGTGGCAAATCGACGCTGCTGCGCATGATTGCCGGACTGGAAACCATCACCAGCGGCGATCTGTTTATTGGCGACAAACGCATGAATGAGGTGCCACCCGCCGAGCGCGGCATCGGCATGGTGTTTCAGTCCTACGCGCTTTATCCCCATCTTTCGGTGGCTGAGAACATGTCGTTCGGCCTGAAGCTGGCTGGCACGCGCAAAGCGGAGATCCAGCAGCGCGTCAATCAGGTGGCGGAAGTGCTACAGCTGGCGCATCTGCTGGAGCGCCGTCCGAAAGCGTTGTCGGGCGGACAGCGTCAGCGCGTGGCGATTGGCCGCACGCTGGTGGCGGAACCGCGCGTGTTTTTACTCGATGAGCCGCTCTCCAACCTTGATGCCGCGTTGCGCGTGCAGATGCGCATCGAGATATCGCGCCTGCATAAGCGTTTGAAGCGCACCATGATTTACGTCACCCACGATCAGACCGAAGCGATGACGCTGGCGGACAAGATCGTGGTGCTGGATGGCGGCCACGTTGCCCAGGTCGGCAAGCCGCTCGAGCTGTATCACTATCCCGCCAATCGTTTTGTTGCCGGTTTTATCGGCTCACCGCGCATGAATTTCTTACCGGTAAAAGTCACCGCCACCGCCATCGATCAGGTTCAGGTGCGTTTACCGAATACCCAACTGGTGTGGCTGCCGGTCGACAGCGCGGGTGTGCAGGTGGGCAGCAACATGTCGTTAGGCATTCGTCCCGAACATCTGCTCTCCAGCGATATCGCTGACGTCACCCTCGAAGGCGAAGTGACGGTGGTGGAGCAGTTGGGATACGAAACGCAAATTCACATCCAGATTCCCGCCATTCGTCAAAGCCTGGTTTACCGCCAGGAGGACGTCGTGCTGGTAGAAGAGGGCGCCCTGATGGGCATCGGCCTGCCGCCTGAGCGTTGCCATCTTTTCCGTGAAGATGGCAGCGCCTGTCGCCGGCTACATCAGGAACCCGGTGTTTAGCCCTGCAAAACAATAAAAGCAATGACCTCAGGAGATAGAAAATGTTAACTCTGCGCAAACTCCCTATCGCGGTTGCTATCGCGGCAGGTACGCTCGCTGCCCCGTCGATGGCAGTCGATTTTACCGGCTATGCCCGTTCCGGCATCGGCTGGACCGGCAGCGGCGGGGAACAGCAATGTTTTCAGGCCACCGGCGCTCAAAGTAAATACCGTCTGGGCAACGAATGTGAAACCTACGCTGAGCTGAAGCTGGGCCAGGAAGTGTGGAAAGAGGGCGATAAGAGCTTCTATTTCGATACCAACGTCGCCTATTCGGTTTCTCAGCAGAATGACTGGGAAGCGACCTCGCCCGCGTTCCGCGAAGCCAACGTCAAGGGCAAAAACCTGATCGAATCGCTGCCGGGTTCCACCATCTGGGCCGGTAAGCGTTTCTACCAGCGTCATGACGTGCATATGATCGACTTCTACTACTGGGATATTTCTGGTCCCGGTGCCGGTCTGGAAGATGTCGATCTCGGCTTCGGCAAACTCTCCTTTGCCGCCACGCGCTCCTCCGAAGCGGGCGGCTCTTACACCTTCTCCAGCGATCAGATCCGAGATTACGCCACCAGCACCGCCAACGACGTGTTTGATGTGCGCCTGGCAGGTCTTGAAACCAACCCGAACGGCGTGCTGGAGCTGGGCGTCGATTATGGCCGCGCCAACGCGCGTGATGGTTATCGCCTCGAAGATAACGCCTCCAAAGATGGCTGGATGTTCACCGCAGAACATACGCAGAGCATGCTGAAGGGCTACAACAAATTCGTGCTGCAGTACGCCACCGATGCGTTGACGTCGCAGGGCAAAGGGCTGCCGCAGGGCACCAATATCAACAACAGCGGCAGCATGTATCGCGTACTCGATCACGGTGCAATTAGCCTCGCCGATCGCTGGGATCTGATGTACGTCGCCATGTACCAGAACACCGATCTCGATAACAACCGTGGCACCGAGTGGTACACCGTGGGCGTGCGCCCCATGTACAAATGGACGCCGATCATGAGCACGCTGCTTGAAGTGGGCTACGACAACGTGAAGTCGCAGCAGGTGAACGAGCGCAACGGCCAGTACAAAGTGACGCTGGCGCAACAGTGGCAGGCGGGCGACAGCATCTGGTCGCGTCCGGCACTGCGTCTGTTCGCGACCTACGCCAAGTGGGATGAGAAATGGGGCTACAGCAAAGACAGCTCAGGTGATTTGACCTCCTTTGCCTCTAACGACAGCAGCGGCAACGGCATTCTGACCAACAGCCGTGGCAACAACGATGAGGTGACATTCGGGGCGCAGATGGAGATTTGGTGGTAATGCTCCCGCATGTGGCTTAACTGAGACGATCTCTTTTCGGCGCGGCGCGCCATTGCCTGGTTCGCGCCGCCGCCTGACAGTTTTTTGAGGTTATACAATGAGAATGAAAAAAACGGTTTTTGCGCTCTGCCTGAGCGCCGCGCTGCTGGCCGGTCAAAGTTTACCGGCGCTCGCTGATGTCAATCTGGTGCCACAGGATCTCTCTGCCGCGCCTACATTCCCCGCCGCCAGCCTGCAAACGCTGAGCTGGCTGCCGGTAGATACTTCCCGTACCCAGGTCACCACGCTGAGTGAGAGCCACACCAACCTGAACGCCGCGGGCGTGACGGGTTCGGTGGCGGCCTACAGCTTGCCAGCCAATATCGGTGAACTCACCATTACGCTGAGCAGTGAAGTGAAGCAAAATCAGGTGTTCGCACCGAACGTGCTGGTGCTGGATGAGAACATGCGCCCGGCGGCCTGGTTCCCGGCGCGCTTTTTCACCTATCAGCAGCCGGGCGTGATGGCGGCGGATCGGCTGGAAGGCGTGATGAAACTGACGCCTGCGCTGGGTCAGCAAAAGATCTACTTGCTGGTATTCACCACCGAGAAGGATTTGACCGAAACCACCACCTTACTGGATCCGGCCAAAGCCTACGCCCGCGGCACCGGCAATGCGGTGCCGGATATTCCCGATCCAATTGCGCAGCACAGCCGTGATGGCACGTTGAAACTCAAAATGAAAACCAGTTCAGGTTCATCCATTCTGGTTGGGCCGCTGTTTGGATCATCGAGTCCTGCGCCGGTAACGGTGGGCAATACGCAGCCGGTTGCGCCGGCGACTTATCGTGCTGCCCAGGTTTCGGATGCAAAACCTAAACCGATCATGACGGATACCGAAGGCTACTTTAATCAGAACATCCGCGAGGCCGTTGAGAAGGGCAATATCGATAAGGCGTTGAAGCTGTTGGATGAGGCCGAGCGTTTGGGCTCCACGTCGGCCAGACACGTGTTTATCAGCAGTGTTAAAGGCAAGGGGTAATCCGCCCCGGCAGTGCTGATTTGTCCCATCTGGTGCGCTTCGGCGCACCTTTTTTTGCCAGGAGCTGGCTGTCCCCCTCCTCGGTCCTCCCCCATAAATGGGGGAGGAAGATGCTGCCATATGCCAACTCTGAAACAGCATGTGGCAGCGTCTCCTTCCCCCGCAAGCGGGGGAAGGCCGGGTTGGGGGACAGCCAGCACGGACAGAGGCTCGACTCAATACAAGTGTCCTACAAAATCAAACCCGCTTTCGCCGTTGATCGATATCAGCCAACAACGCATTAATCTGCGGATTGGCAAACATCTCCTCCAGCGAGGCGCTGAGTTTACGCCGCCAGTTGGGATATTGGCTGGTGGTGCCGGGAATATTCACTGGGGAAGCCATATCAAGCCACTCTTCGGGTTGCAGGCCCAGCAGCGCGCTATTGCTGTCGGCCAGATAACGCTGCATCGCCGCACTTAACCCGCGATCCATCACCTGCGGTTCGGCCTGTTCGGGCAGACAACCGCTGCGTTGCAAACTTTTAAACAGCGCGCGCCGTGCTGCCAGTCGTGACTTATTCAGCCCGGCAAGGATCTGCTTATCAGGATAAAGCCCCAACTCGCTGCCCAGCCGCAAATCGTCGCTTTGCCACCAGCCGCGCAGGGTTGGCATATCGTGGGTGGTGGCGACCGCCATCGCCTGACGTGGCCAGCGGGCAGGCGCGCGAAACGCCACTTTGGACGTCTGCTCAAAATAGAGCACTTTGTAAGAGTAAACGCCCGCCTGGAAGAGCTTGCCGATGATCTTCTCCGGCACCGTACCCAAATCCTCACCAATCACCATGCAGTGATGACGCTGACTCTCCAGCGCCAGAATCGCCAGCAGATCGTCGATGGGATAATGCACATACGCACCTTCCGCCGCGCTTTCGCCCTGGGGGATCCACCACAGCCGCAGCAGCGCCATCACGTGATCGATGCGCAGCGCGCCGCAATCGTGCATGTTGGCGCGCAGCAGATCAATCCACGGCTGGTAGGCGCGCGCCTGCATAATCTGCGGATCCATCGGCGGCAATCCCCAGTTCTGGCCCAACGGGCCGAGGATATCTGGCGGCGCGCCAACGCTGGCCTGCAAGCAGTAAAGCTCGCGATCGCTCCAGGTTTCCGCGCCGCCCTGCGCCACGCCCACCGCCAAATCGCGATATAAGCCAATTGGCATCGCCTGCTGCTGGCACACCGCCCAGCAGTCGGCGAACTGGCGCGCGGCCAGCCATTGCAGCCACAGATAAAAGCGCACTTCATAGGTGTGTTCGATGCGGAATGCGCGCACCGCTGCGCTGTTGGGCGACTGCAACGCCGCAGGCCAGGTTGTCCAGTCGTAACGCTGAGGGTCTTCGGCGATCTGCGCGGCGTGCAGTGCATCAAACACGCCCTGATGCAGCAAACTTTCACCGCCTTGCTGCATAAAGCTTTCAAAGGCGACAACCAAGTCATCTTCTGCGCCGCGCTGCCTAAACTGCTGCCAGGCAAAGCGCAGCGCCTGCAGTTTGAGCGCAGTGACCGCCGAATAATCGACCCACTCAGCGTTTCGCGCCGCCTGAAACGCCTGCTGCGTACTGGCCGCTTGCCACCAGCGCTGCGCCTCTTCACTCAGCGTAAAATCCTCAACGGCGGCGACATCGATATACAGCATGTTGAGCCAGCGCCGCGATGAAGGGCTGTACGGACTGGCGCTTTCCGGCGTCGCCGGGAACAGCGCATGCAGCGGGTTCAAGCCAATGCAGGCACCACCGCGCTGCGCGACCTCGACCAGCATCTGCTTTAAGTCGCTGAAGTCCCCGATTCCCCAGTTGGACGCCGTTCGCAGCGTATACAGCTGAATGCACGCACCCCACAGCGATTGCCCTTGCTGGATGGCGGGCGGCTCGTAACAGCGCACGGGCGCGACAATAATCCGGCAGTGAAACGCTTGCTGCTGCGCGCTGAAACTGAGCTGGTGATAACCCAAAGGCAGCGCAGGCAAAGCGATCGGCTGGTTGGCGATACTGCGCCCTTGCCAGCGTTCGCCCTGTTCCGCGATCAGCTGCCATTCGCCTGCCATGCCGGGCGCAGGCAGCACAATCTCCGCGTGTTCTCCCTGCACAATCAGCACCGGCGGCAGCGGTGAAGCGTGCGGTTGCGCGGGATGCATCGCCGCCAGCAAACGCTGGCGGGTAATGGCAGAGACCGATTGCAGCTGGCCGTGCGCGTCGATGTATTCGCTGGCGATTTCGGCGGTTGGCGTGATAGTGCTGTTCATCGCGCGGCCTGCCAGATGCGTTGCTGATAGTCGCGGATGGCGCGGTCGGCGCTGAACATGCCGCAGCGCGCGGTGTTGAGAATTGCGGCGCGCGTCCAGCCATGCTGATCGGCCCACAAGGTTTCAGCCTGCGCCTGCGCGTTGAGGTAGTGACGAAAATCGGCCAGCACCAGATAAGGATCGCCGCCTTTGGCGCTCAGGCTGTGCAGCAACGGCTCGAATGCGGTGACGTCGCCGTCGCTGAAGGTGCCGTCCTCTAACGCTTTCAATACCCGATCCAGCTGCGCATCTTTTTTGCGCCACGCGTCAGGCGAGTAACCTTCCGCTTTCAACGCGCTGACCTGATCAACGGTATGACCAAAGATAAAGATATTGTCGCGCCCAACCTGTTCGGCGATCTCCACATTGGCGCCATCCAGCGTGCCAATGGTTAAGGCTCCGTTCAGCGCCAGCTTCATGTTGCCGGTGCCGGATGCCTCTTTGCCCGCGGTTGAAATCTGCTCGGAGAGATCCGCCGCCGGAATCAGCCGCTCGGCAACCGTAACGTTGTAATCAGGCACAAACACCACTTTCAGGCGATCGCCAATGCGCGGATCGTTGTTGATGGTGGCCGCTACTTTGTTGATCGCGTAGATGATGTTTTTAGCCAGCACATAACCCGGCGCGGCCTTGGCACCAAACAGCACCACGCGCGGCGTCAGGTTGGCCTGCGGATCGCTCACCAGCGTTTGCCACAGCGCAATAATGTGCAGCAGCGCCAGATGCTGACGCTTGTACTCGTGCAGGCGCTTGATCTGCACATCAAACATCGCCTCAGGATTTACCTGGATGCCGGTGCGTTCTGCAATCCAATGCGTCAGCGCGACCTTGTTCTGCTGCTTGATGGCGCGATACTGCGCCTGGAATGCGGCGTGATCGGCGTAAGTTTCTAGCGCTTTCAGCTGATCGAGATCGGTGAGCCACGGCTGATCGAGAGTTTGGCTGATCAACGCCGCCAGCGCCGGGTTGCACTGATTAATCCAGCGGCGCGGCGTGATGCCGTTGGTGACGTTATGGAATTTCTCCGGCCACAGCGCGTGATACTCCGGGAACAGATCTTTCACCACCAGCTGCGAGTGCAGCGCCGCCACACCGTTCACCGCAAAGCCGCTGGTGACGCAGAGATTAGCCATGCGCAGCTGGTTATTGTGTACCAGCGCCAGTTTCGCCCAGGTCGCTTCGTCGCCCGGCCAGCGCGCTTCAACCTGCTTCTTCAATTGGGCATTGAGCTGGGTGATGATCAGCATATGGCGCGGCAGCAGGGCGCGCACCATGCGCACATCCCAGCACTCCAGCGCTTCAGGCATCAAGGTGTGATTGGTATAGGCAAAGGTGCGCTGGGTAATGTGCCACGCCGCGTCCCAGCTCAGCGCGTGTTCATCCAGCAGCAGGCGCATCAGCTCGGGGATGGCCAGCGTTGGATGGGTATCGTTGAGCTGAATCACCTCATAATCCGGCAAGCTGGCAATGCTGCGTCCGGCGCGCTGATGACGGCGCAGAATGTCCGCCAGCGAGCAGGCGCACTGGAAATACTGCTGCATCAGGCGCAGCTTTTTACCGTTGTCGTGATTGTCGTTGGGATAGAGCACTTTGGTGAGTTTTTCGGCCTCAATGCCCGGCTGTTCGGCGCGCAGAAAATCCCCGTTATTGAAGCGCTGCAGATTAAACGGCTGCGCATGCTTCGCCTGCCACAAACGCAGCGGCTGGGTAACGCCATTCTGATAACCGACTACCGGCAGATCCCAGGCTTCGCCCAGAATTTGCACCGCCGGCTCCCAGCGCGCAACGCCATCTTGCGTGATGACTTTGCCGCCGAGATGCACCGGCACGGTTAACGCCGCGTTGTGGTTAAACCACGGATAGCTGTCGCGCTGCCAGTCATCCGGCATCTCCTGCTGCGCGCCATCAACGAAGTGCTGGCGGAACAGGCCGTATTGATAATTGAGTCCGTAGCCGGTGGCGGGTTGACCCACGGTCGCCATCGAATCGAGAAAACAGGCGGCGAGCCGACCCAAACCGCCGTTGCCCAGCGCCGGATCGGTTTCACACGCTTCTACGTCGCTCAGCGTGATATTCCACTCGCCCAGCGCCTCGTTCACCTCGTCATACCAGCCAAGGTTGAGCAGATTGTTGCCGGTTAGACGACCAATTAAAAACTCCATCGAGATGTAGTTAACGTGACGCTGCGGCGTGGCAGCAGGCGGCGCAGGCATCTCCGCCAGCATGTCGGCCAGCGCGCCACTTAGCGCCTGCCACCATTGGTTTGGCGTCATTTCTTGCGCATCGTGCAGACCAAAACGTTGCCATTGGCGGGTTAGCGCGTGTTTAAAACGGGTGCGGTCAAATTTCATAATCAGTCCTGTCAGGGCGGAGGTGAATGTGCTTCATTCTGCGCGTCAGCCATTACGCGCTCCTCCTCCTGCACCAAATTCAGCGGGGAGGATGAGCGGGGAGGAGAGGCTGAGGGAAATCTTAAAGTGTGACAGGAATGTGATAACCGTCGCTTTTGTTAAGACTGCTTAATGGGTTAGCTTGCATTAGGTAAACGAATATCTGAACGTATGTGACTATTAATTACGAAGCGTAAAATAATGATGCGCCACGTTTAGGGAGAAGCGTTTACCGATGTTAATACCCTCCAAACTTAGCCGACCGGTCCGCCTTGAGAACACGGTTGCGCGCGAGCGCCTGATGCAAAAACTCGGCGCGGCGGGCAATTACCGTTTGGTGTTGGTGACCAGTCCGGCGGGATATGGCAAAACCACGCTGATCTCACAATGGGCGGCGGGGAAAGCCAATCTGGGCTGGTATTCACTGGATGAGGGCGATAATCAGCCGGAACGCTTCGTTGATTACTTGATCGCGGCTCTGCAGCAGGCAACGCAGGGCGGCTGCGCCTCCAGCGAAGCGCTGGCGCAGAAACGGCAGTACATCAACCTAAATGCGCTGTTCGCCCAGTTGTTCAGTGAGCTGGCGGCGTGGCAGCAGCCGATTTGGCTGATCATTGATGATTACCATCACATCACTAATCCCGCAATTCACGATGCGATGCGCTTCTTTTTACGTAACCAGCCGGAAAATGTGACGCTGATTTTGCTGTCACGCAATCTGCCACAGCTCGGCATTGCCAACCTGCGCGTGCGCGAACAGCTGATTGAATTAGGCAGCCAGCAGCTGGCGTTTACCCATCATGAAGCCAAACAGTTTTTTGATTGTCGCCTGACGACGCCGCTGGAATCGGAAGAGAGCGGGCGTTTGTGTGATGACGTGGCGGGTTGGGCGACGGCGTTGCAGCTGATCGCGCTCTCGACGCGTCAGGGTGCCAGCTCCGCCCAGGATTCCGCACGCCGCCTTTCCGGCATTAACGCCAGCCATCTGGCCGATTATCTGGTTGAGGAAGTGCTGAATAACGTCGATAGCGCCACGCGACAGTTTCTGCTGAAAAGCGCGCTGCTGCGATCGATGAACGACACGCTGATCGCCTGCGTAACCGGCGAAGAACAAGGGCAGATGCGGCTGGAAGAGATTGAGCGTCAGGGCCTGTTTTTGCAGCGCATGGATAACTCGGGCGAGTGGTTTAGCTATCATCCGCTGTTTGGCAGCTTTTTGCGTCAGCGCTGTCAGTGGGAACTGGCGGCGGAACTGCCTGCGCTGCATCGCGCGGCGGCTGAAAGCTGGATGCGGCTGGGTTTTCCCGGCGAAGCGATCCATCATGCGCTGGCCGCCGGTGATGCGTTGATGCTGCGCGATGTGCTGCTGCAATACGCCTGGACGCTGTTTAATCAGAGCGAACTGACGCTGCTGGAAAATTCTCTCAAGGCGCTGCCGTGGGAGATTCTGCTGGAAAATCCAAAGCTGCTGCTATTGCAGGCGTGGCTGATGCAAAGCCAGCACCGTTTTTCCGAAGTGAGCAGTTTGCTGATGCGTTTTGAGCACTCGTGCAGCGAACAGATTGATGATGTGCTGCGCGGCGAATTCAACGCCCTGCTGGCGCAGGTTTCGATTAACGATGGTAACGCCGAAGAAGCCGAGCGGCTGGCGTTACTGGCGCTTGACGCGCTGCCGGAAAGCCGTCAATACAGCTGCATCGTGGCGACGTCGGTGTTGGGCGAAGTGATGCACTGCAAAGGCGAGCTGAGCAGTTCGCTGAAGCTGATGCGCCAGACCGAGCAGATGGCGCGTCGCGAAGAAGCGTGGAATTACGCGCTGTGGAGCCTGATACAGCAGAGTGAGATTCTGTTCGCGCAGGGATTTTTACAGTCCGCTTATGAGATGCAGGAGCGGGCATTTGTATTGGTGAAAGAGCAGCATCTGACGCAGTTCCCGATGCACGAATTCCTGCTGCGTATTCGCGCCCAACTATTATGGGCGTGGGGCCGACTCGACGAAGCGGAACAGGCGGCGCGCGAAGGGATAAAAGTGCTGAAAGGCTATCAGCCGCAGCAGCAGATTCAGTGCCTCGGTTTGCTGGTGCAGTGTTCGCTGGCGCGCGGCAATCTGGATAATGCGCGCAGCCACCTCAGTCGGCTGGAGAATTTGCTTAACAACGGATCGCTGCACAGCGACTGGATCGCCAATGCCGATAAGGTGCGGGTGATTTTTTGGCAGATGACCAGCGACAGCCAAAGTGCCAGCAGCTGGATGCGCCAGACGGCGAAACCGGAGTTTGCCAACAATCATTTCCTGCAAGGGCAGTGGCGCAATGTCGCGCGTGCGCAGATCTTGCTGGGAAATATGAGCCAGGCCGAAGTGGTGCTGGATGAGCTGAATGACAATGCCCGCGCGCTCAACCTGATGAGCGACATGAATCGCAATCTGCTGCTGCTAAATCAGATTTACTGGCAAACCCAGCGCAAAGCGGAAGCGCAGCAGGCGCTGACCGAAGCATTAAAACTGGCTCGCAGCACCGGTTTCGTCAGCCATTTTGTGATTGAAGGTGAAGCGATGGCGCAGCAGCTGCGTCAGCTGATTCAGCTCAACACGCTGGATGAACTCGATAATCATCGCGCCAGACGCATTCTCAGCGAGATTAATAAATATCATCGCCATAAGTTTGCCCATTTTGACGAGGGCTTCGTTAGCCGCCTGATTAATCATCCCGATGTGCCGGAGCTGATCCGCACCAGCCCGCTAACCCAACGCGAATGGCAGGTTTTGGGGCTGATCTATTCGGGATACAGCAACGACCAAATTGCTTGCGAGCTGGATGTCGCTGCCACCACCATCAAAACGCATATTCGTAATCTGTACCAAAAACTCGGCGTGACGCACCGCGCGGAAGCGATGAATCAGGCGCAGTCGATGCTGCGGATGATGGGGTATGTGTAGCGGGGCAGCGGTGAAATACGCGTGAATTGGTCGCCATAAATGGCGACCCTACAAAAACCGTGAAAAATCAACGTAGGGTGCGCATTAATGCGCACCTGGATTTTCATCAGTTTATTTTTCTTGCGAGCCACTCTTCGCGGGTTAATTCCCACAATTCATAATCGAGAACACCCGCGACATACTCTCTTTTACCGGTTTCTATCAGACGCATGCCGGATTTACGTGAGATCTTCACTGAGCCACTATTCACCGCCGCTTTTGGTACGCGTAATACTTCGCGGCCCAGCGTTTTAAACCAGAAATCATTCACGGCATTGCAGGCTTCACTCATGTAGCCACGTTGCTGCCACTCAGGTACCAGCCAAAATCCGCGGTTATCATTTTCTCCATCGCGCAGTTCGATCAGACCGATTAATTCCTCTGGTTTCTCCTGGCGTCTGATACTCCAGCACCAGCAGCGACCTTCCTTGACGGCGGGCAACACCACGTTATCAACGTAATCCTGCGAGGCACCTTCAGGATAAGGCCAGGGCACGGCAGCATTGAGATAACGCACGATCTCCCAGCGCGGGAAGGCGATTTGCATCGCCTGCCCATCACCGCTTTCCAGTGGCTTCAGGATTAATCGTTCCGTTTTGATTTCTGGCGTCATAAATCCTCCCTAAGAAACGTCACTTTACTTCTGAAGAGTAGAATGATCGCACCAGTTTCGCATTGAATTAATACCGCCATCTGGTGAGGTAAAGCCAGCACAACCTAATATCGAGTCGAATAACTTCTCGTGGAATACCGGCGTTTTGTCGTTCTGCAGTTGCTGAAGTTTGGCGAATGACGCTTTGTTATTACTGTCACTCAAAAACTTATCGGATGCCCAAACCATAATCGGCACCGTGCGCTGCGCCATTGGCGCATGATCGCGTGGCGTGCCGTGGAAATGCAGATTATCGGAAATCGATTCTCCGTGATCTGAAGCGTAAAACACGATGGCATTTTTATCTTTCAAGCTATCGAACGTCTGCTTGAGAAAATAATCGGTATACAAAAGACTATTATCGTAGGAGTTGATCATCTCCTGCGTGCTACAGGCATCATCAATGCCCTGACATTCCGGCTTATAACGGGCAAACGCGCGTGGATAGCGTTCGGTGTACATATAATGTGAGCCTTTGGTGTGAAGAATCACAATGTGTTTACCCTGCGGATGACGCTGAATAGAGTCCTGCAATTCATTAATCAACGCCATATCATCAACTGGCTTACCGACATTGCGCTTCTCCGCCTGAATAGATTCGCGCATTGAATAACTGTCGGCCATGACTTTGTTATAGAACCAGGCTTCACTCTGCATGGAATAGAGATCTTCCGAGAAACCTTGCTTCTTCATCACTGTGAAAACATTCATCTCTTTCAGCGTGCGCTGCGGAGCTTCTGAGGCGCCGCCTTCTCTGACAAACATACAGCGCAGCGAGAGCTTGGTTGAGGTATCACAGGAATAACCCTGCAAGTGAACCAGGTTTTTTTCGTGATCGAGATAAGGGGTGTTATCGCGATCGTAACCGTATAAACCCATATGATCGCGGCGGGCACTTTCACCAATCACAAACACGATATATAAGTTATCCGCATTTTTCGGTGGAACGTATTTAAAGTGTTCAGCGGGATCGTAAAGATTACGGTTGTCCTCAGCCTGACTAAATGAGCTATAAGCCAGCAAGCCAACGCCCGATAACCAGTTAGACGGCGAATAAGTACCCGCAACAATGCCGCCGTAGCTGGCCATCATGCGATTATTTTTTTTATCCTGTTCATCCTGCACCTTACCCATTAAATTCAATGGCAACCAGCAACCTAACGCGGCAATAACAATGGCGATGGATTTATAAGACCAATAACGTTTTTTGCTGATATTTTCGACAGAACTGCTGCGCATTCCGCGCCAGGTTAACCACAGCGGGATGAGGTTAATAATTACCATCCACAGCATAAAGTGCCAACCCACCGATTCCTTAGAAAGATCTAATGAATCGGTGGCTAAAACGGCGGCGATAATTCCATAACCAATATCAATATTAAAGAAGATCATGTAATAACTGGCAGCGCTGGAGAATATCACCAGCATGGTCATTAATACGCGCGACAGATATTTCCCGGTTAATGAGGTTAACAACGTTAACAGCATCACCAAACAAAATGCAGCGATGACTTCAGTCACTAATGATAGGGTATTATCAAACTGCAGTTGCGTATAGCGACGGATGAAAATCGGAATGTTAAGAAGTACGCCGATGTAGAGCGAAATAAACGCCGGTAGATAAAACTGCTTAACCCAACCCTTTTTAAACATGTATTCCTCGTTCTTATAATTAACAACTAAATCACTTGCCTGTAAATTGACAGCCCTAAGTAAGAGGATGGATTTGGGGATCAGTTCAACCATTGCTGGGCCTAAAGTATGTTATAATGTAACAATCTTGCTGAAGTGTTCATTTATCTCCCAGAACGCTGCTAATCAGTACAGCTAAAATCGTGATTAATAATAACCATTTTTCTAATCACTAAACGTGTCAACCATGACCCTTTGAACAACTGATGCCGAGTCAACGATTATAATTACCGGATATTTGTGTTAGGGAGATTTTTTCTGGTTTCTAAAAATAAATAATCAGGATGATGGTGTTTTTATGAATGTTTTAAGAAAATCCTGATATTAATTATGATATTATGTGTATGTGTCATAACTTAAAAGTGACAACCGATTGTGCTTGGTGTTTTTATAAATACGCTCAAAAAGATACTAATTGAAAAATGCAAGTTGGCAACAAAGTCTAATGAATTAGCTATAAAGATCAAGTCGATTAAAAACACTCATCAAATCTCACTGTTATTTAATAATATTTAAAGGTTTAATCATGGAATGGGGTTGCATTAAGTGTGGAGAAGAAATACCGCAGGACAGGGAGTTTTGCACAGGATGTGAAGAAATACAATTTAGAAAAATTGGCGGCCTTCTTTACATACCTCTTGTAGGATTGATAATTTCAGCCATCACGTACTTTTTGAATATAAATGAGGTTTTTAAGGCAATTATAGAGAATTATCGATCTATAGATATAAACGCCAAGGTGTTTTTTATTTCTTCTCTTACAATTTATGTGGTGATGTTTTTATTTGCGGCGTTCACGCTATCACAATTCTTAAAAAGAAAGAGGTTGCTCCCTAATTTATATATTTCATTTTTGATCGCTATAATTATAACATTGTCGATTAATACCTACACGCTCTATGCGCTAATTCCTGGCGTCAAAATTGGGTATGATGAATTGGTTCCTATCTTCCGCAGTTTAATATCAGCATTGATATGGATCCCGTACTTCACAGTGTCTGTTCGGGTAAAGATGACCTTCATAAAGTAGTAAATCGCCACTGGTTTAACAGACACCTCAGAGTCATTTAAGATGGCTCAGAGGTGTTTATGAGCGGTAAGCGTTATCCTGAAGTGTTCAAAATTGAAGCGGTTAAACAAGTTGTTGAGCGCGGCCATTCCATTGCAAGTGTCGCCACACGTCTTGATATCACCACGCAAAGCCTCTATGCCTGGGTAAAAAGTACGGCCCTGACTCCTCAGCCAAGAAAATTCACTCTGATGCCCAGTCTGAGATCCGCCGACTTAACAAAGAACTGAAGCGGGTTACCGATGTCAGAGAAATATTAAAAAAACCGTTGCGTACTTCGCAAAGCTGTCTGATTGAGGTACGCCTTTTTCCTTGACAACAGCCGGTGCCGGCCTGTACGTATGCTTTGCCGGGTTCTGTATGTCCATCCCAGTGGGTTTTATGCCTAGCTTTAGCAACCGTATTCACAGCGAGATCAGGCAAACCCAACATATTGAAAATGGAATGGCATCCGGTATCGAAGCGTTATCCATCGCGACGGCAACCGGATTAATTGAATCGTTAGTCTCAGCATCAGATAAAAATGAAGCTGTGTGGCGAGAAATTGAGGCTTTTCTATTAGCTGAATCTAAGCAAAACGGATTTTACGTGGATGGAACTCGGCAAATTGTCGTACCTAAGCCGTGGTCTATAACAGGCACCGAAATCATAGAGATAAAACCACTAAAATGACGTCTGAAGATAAGTCCAGGATAATAGAAAAAATGAATCGTATGGCCGCACTGCTGCAATTAGGTGGCTATAATGATTGGTCGGCAAGCATTAGAAGCCTTGCTAATGATTTCGAATCCTTCCCCGAACGGGTCCGTTCAGATTTTTTAAGTTTATATGGTGGAATGGGGTCGCTAAATGATTTATTGATTTGTATAAATGGAAAGATCAGCATCGATGAAAATGAAGAGTTCGATAAGATTAGATCTGAGCTATATGAAGATTTTAAATGGATTAATAATCCTCGGTAAGCATAGGCTAACATCGATTTGATACCATTCTTATTAGGATGGTCGTCGTAAAATCTGTTGGACTTGTTGGCCTGATGATCCTCAAAGCATTCATCAGAAATTATTGGAAATAATATAACAAGGTGATTTGTTAATGCGAGGTGTTAATCTAAGCAGTTATTTATTCTATGTCTATTAGAATACGGAGAGAGGATAACTGAAAGTGTCTAAGACAAAGTAAGCAAAAATCATCTGGTGTTTGTGTCAGAATCTCTATACATGCCGAATGTGTAGGGTTTAGACAAATTTGGCATGTATTTTTTAGCCAAAGTGCCATCCGGGATTGTTGGATAACTAATGATGGTAAAAAAATCTGGACTTAATGAAATGCGAATCCATAATTTTTCCTCGACAGTGTGTGCATTTTAATTTGATGAACTGCAGGCTCAATTTCTTAGATTTGAGCGTAATTATGCATGAAGTCGACCATGATACCGGCATGAGTGTCAACGGCGGATATAGCGCATTAGCGTGTCTGGATTCTTCCATAAGCCTTGCTGCTTAAACCGGGGGGTACCGTATTTTTTGGTGCCCATATCAAACCGGAACCCGCAAAAGAGAGCCGCAAGCCATTATTAAATTTGTAATCAAATAAGCATCAATTAAACCGCTCCCGCCGTACCTTCAAAAAACGTCACCAGCAATTGCCACAAATGCTGCGCTGCGGGCGTGAAGCGGTGATCGGCGCTGCGTAATAAGTGGCATTGGCTTTCGCGGGCGATGCGATGGTGAATCGGCACGGTGACTAAGTTCTTAGCGATGAGGTCGTCTTCAACCACTTTTGCGGTCATAAACGCGATACCCATGCCGGCCTGGCTTAAGGCGATGGCGCTGGAAAACAGATTACAGCTATAAGCCGGGCTGAATATAAATCCTTCCTGACTGAACATGGCATTCATATAACTTTGAATACCAAAATTTTTGTCCATGCCAATCAATGAATAATTGACCAGTGCGGCCACCTCGATTTGCGAATAATCCGCGATGGGGTGTTGGCTGTGCACCACCGCACAGATTGGTCCGCGGTGAAAACTCAAACACTTCAGGCCGGGAGGGCCAATCGGGCCAAAACCCACCGCCATATCAACGTCGCCTTTGGCAATCAGCGACACGGTGGTTTGCATATCGCCCGACAGAATATCGATAAACACGTCGGGATAAGTTTGCGAGAACGGCTGCAATACATGCCTGACGACTTCATCCACCATGCCCTGACCGACGCGCAATTTGATTGAGCCGCCGCGTTTATGGCGCAGATCTTTTAACTGGCGATCCAACTGGCTGCGCCGTTGATGGGTGTGCGCGTAATCTTCAGCCAATAACTTCCCGGCTTCGGTCAACACCACATTGCGGCCACGTCGCTCCAGCAGCGGCAATTGCATCTCCCGCGCCAGTTGCGATAACTGACGGCTGATGGCGGCGGGATCAACATCCAGGGCTTCCGCCGCGCGACGAATACCACCGTAATTGCCCACTTCATAGAGATACCTTATGGATTTTTCTGGATAGAGCAGCATCGCCATAGGTTTTTCTTATCCGTTGATCTGAGGTCAACAATAATAGCCTTTTATCTCCATTTTTTAAGCGCATTTTTATCTCCATACTCGAAGATTCACTATGCGAGGGCAGTACAAATGAAAACTATAAAAAATTACCTGCAACAACATTCCGATGAAATTCTTCTGGATATCAAGGAATTGGTCGCAGCGGAATCACCATCAATGAACAAAGCCGCCGTGGATCGTTGTGGCGAAGTCTTACAATCGCTGTTTGCCAAACGTTTGGGCGTGGAAGCAGAAATTGATGAGCAGCCGGAGTACGGCAATCATCTGAAGTTCACGCTGGGAAGCGGTGACGAGCAAACCGTGTTACTCGGGCATTTCGATACCGTTTGGGATGAAGGCGAGTTGGTAATGCGTGAAGAAGACGGCAAGCTTTACGGTCCTGGCGTGCTGGATATGAAAGCCGGTCTGGTGCAAGCCATCTGGGCGGTACGAGCGTTGCAACAGCACGATTTACTGGCGGGTAAACGCATCGTGTTTCTCTGCGGCAGCGATGAAGAAGTGGGTAGCCCAAGCTCCAGCGCCTGGTTATCGCAGCACGCTCTGGGATCGGCGCAAGTGCTGGTGGTTGAGCCTGCGGTGGCGGGATCGGGCGCACTAAAAACAGCGCGCAAAGGTACCGGACAATATGAAATCACCCTCAACGGATTAGCGGCGCATGCCGGGAACAATCCCGAAGAGGGCATCAGCGCGGTACAAGAAATGGCGCTTCAGATCATGTTCTTGCACAGCTTAAACGCGCCAGAGCGCGGCACCACCGTCAATGTGGGAATCGCGCGTGGCGGCAACCGCATCAATGTGGTGGCGGATAAAGCGGTGTTAGGCATTGATACACGCGTTACCAGCGAAGCAGAAGCCGAGCGCATCCACGCCGAAATCAGCCAGATCACGCCACATTTAGCCGGCATCACGCTGGATATTAGCGGCGCACAATCACGTCCGCCAATGCGTCAAACAACGGAATCGTTGCTGTTGATGGAGCGTGCGCAGCAGGTTGCCTTACAGCTTGGTTTCGAGGTGGAAGGCAAAGCGGTTGGCGGCGGCAGCGACGGCAATTTCACTGCTGCGTTGGGAATTCCAACGTTGGATGGTTTGGGCGCAACCGGCGCAGGTATTCATGCACGTCATGAACATATCATTATTGCCGATATTGCTCCGCGCGCGGCGTTGGTGGCGGGCTTGATCCTCGGAGGTGATGCGCATGTCTCAGGTTAATGTGGAGAAAAATACGCTGCGCCAACCGCCAGCAGCGAAAACCGAGCAAAGTCCTTATCTGCTGCTGTTTATTATTTTGGTGCTGGCGGCGGTGGCGACCTGGATTATTCCAGCGGGGAAGTTTGATCATGAAACCCGCAATGGCATTACTTTCGCCATCAAGGGAAGCTTGCATGAAGTTGCGCGTTCGGGCGTTTATCCCGGCGAAATCTTTATGGCGATTGTGCAAGGTGTCATCAAAGCCGCGCCGATCATTTTCCTGATTCTGTTTACCGGCGGGTTATTAGCGGTTATCGAATCGACGGGTGCTATTGCTACGGCGCTTAATTCTCTGTCGCGCAGTACCAAAATTAGCGATACGCGTATTATCATTATTTTTGGTGTGATATTCGCCATTCTCGGCACGACTGGCGTGGTGCAAAACTCGGTGGTGGCGTTTGTGCCGATCGGTTTACTGGTGGCGCGATCGTTGAGTTTATCGCCAATGATTGGTATGGCGCTGGTGTATTTAACCTGCGCGGCGGGTTTTAACGTTGCGGTATTAGGTCCAGCCACCACCGGATTAACCCAACATCTGGCGCAGTTACCGCTGTTTTCCGGCATGTTGTTGCGCGGCATTACCTGTTTATTGTTCGTATTAACAGTGATGAGCTATTTGATTATCTCGGTGAAACGCGCACGCAATAATGGCGAAGTACGTGTGGAGCAAAACGCGCAGAATGACGAATTGCTGGCGATTACCGGTCGACATAAACTAATTCTGATCACCTGCGCCGCAACGCTGATTGTATTTATGATTGGCACGGTACAATTGCATTGGGCCACCAATGAAATGTCGGCGATGTTTATTATTCTGTCGATTATGGTCGGCATGATAGGTCGCATGTCGGGTTCTGCCATTGCTAACACCTTCCTTACGGGTTGCTCGCAACTGGTAAAAGGCGGCTTCATTGTGGGTATGGCTGGCGCGATTTCCGTGGTGCTACAACAGGGTAATATTCTTGATCCGATTGTTGGCTTCCTGTCTGATTTACTGGCGCCGGTTCATCCCGCCATTGCGGCGGTGGGCATGTTCATCAGCGCGGCGTTGATGCATTTCGGTATTTCATCTGGTTCCGGGGAATCCGCTTTGCTGATCCCGATCTTCTCGCCGTTAGGCGATAACCTCGGTTTAACCCGTCAGGTGACGGTGCAAACGGTGTTGCTGGGTGAGGGCATCGTTAACTCCATCAGCCCAACTTCCGGCGTGTTAATGGCAGCCTTGGCTACCGCCAATATCTCATTCGGCAAATGGATTAAATTTGTTGCGCCGGTAGTGGCGATTTGGTTTGTCATTTGTGTCGTCACCTTATTAATTGGTGTGGCGATCAATTGGGGTCCTTTCTAATAAATCGTAAGAAGCCACTTAATCGTGGCTTCTTATTTTTATATTGTTGTTAACACGATCAACACCCTTTCCACTATTTCAGTCCCACGATTAATTGTATTCACTCCCCGACTTTTTCTTAAAGTTATCTAATCATCGCTATTTGGCTTAAGTCGCGCTGGAACTGTTCCGCGTAAAGTGATGTTATTGCCGCGACGCAGAATTTCCTTACGTTCAATTACACAAATTAATATTAGCCAAACCCATTGCTGGCGATGTCTTTACGCATCGCGGCAGCGTTGTACGCTTCTCTGGAGTGAACGATGATGTTTCGATTGCATCCGCTGTTTATTAGCCTTATTGCCGCTTACGGTGTGTTTAATCCGGCTTCGCCAGTTTGGGCGGCGACGCTTCAGCCTTTTACGCCGGAATTAAATGACAACCGCGCCGGAGTGTTTTGTATTTGCAATGGCTCGACTCAAACATTAAGTGGTAATCAGCGGTTTACGCCCGGTCAGGACGGCGGTGGCACCATATCCATCGGACAATTGCTCAGCAGCGGCAGAATTATTTCGTATTCCTGGCAAGATTCAGGTCGCGTCGATCTGGGCGCGCAGAATTATGTGATTAACGTGCCAGACGCCAATGGCAGCGGCAATAATAGCGTGCAGGTGTATAATTCCGCCGCGATTAGCGCCATTGAAACGACGACCTTGCCCAATTTTTATAACGTCAATAATGGGCAATATATCAACGCGCGCGTTGCGCAGGTCAGCAATGGCACCATCAATGTTGATATCGGGCAAAAGGGCGCAGCAACCACCGCCAGCACCAACGGCTGGTCGATGGCGGCGAAACAGAGCGAATTGTTTACTGCCAGCGGCAGCGGCACCATGAACTGGAACTCCGCCAATCGCATCTCCTTTTTTGGTTCCTATACGCCCTATACCTATCAACTGGGGCAATGGTTCGACAACGTGGTCTCCTGGCGCGGCGCGTTTAGCGTTACCACGCTGGACAACGCCACCACTTCATTCAACGTCTCCAACGTCAGCAGCTTGCAGAGCTACAACAATTGGCTGATTGAGCAATTGCAAAACGGCAACCTGGCCGCCGATAGCTACAGCAGCGAGTTTAATAAAGCACTCTCCTTGCGCAGCGATGTGATCGCCTATGTGATCGATGCCGACGAATATTACGACGAAGTGACGCAGCCGATTGGCGAACGCATTGTGTTAAGCGCCGATGGCCCCAATGCCAGGGCAACCATTGGTAGCAGCGGCATTCTGGAAGTGGTAAACGCCAGCAGTGCGGCGATGCGTGCCAGCAACGGCGCGACGGCGGTGATAGACGGCAAACTGGCCAGCGTTGGCAGCAACGCACTGGAACTGTTGAACGGCAGCACCGGCATTAACAACGGCGTCATCAACAGCGGCTTTTTCAATAATGCCGATGGCAGCGGCGTCGATCTATCGACGGTTGGCGCGGGCGGCACTGGCGTGTATGCCAACGGTGGCAGCCGCTTCACCAATAATGGCGTGATCAATACCGCGATTAACAGCACCGGTATCCGTCTCGAGGATGCCAGCGGTGAGAATAACGGCACCATCAATGTCAAAGGCAAGGGCGCGACGGGCGTTGCCGTTTCGGGCAGCCAGGCAAATTTTGCCCAGAATGGCAGAATCAATTTGTACGGCGAACATGCGGTTGGCGTTGATGTGCGTGACGATGCCAGATTAACCATCAGCGATGCCAGTTCGCTGCACTTCTACGCGCCGAATCAAACCGGTTATCAAGCCACCAACTATGCACACATCGATAGCAATGGCGGCAGTTATGATGTCGCCACGCCAGGTTCGGCGCTGTATCGCCTGAGTGACGGCGTGATCTTCAATCCGGTGGTGGCTGCCGATGTGACGTTGAGCGGTGCTAACACACGCGGCATCGTCGCGTCAGGTGCCGGTTCACGGCTTTACGGCACCACCTTGTACGGCACCGACAGCTATCACGTTAACGGCGAAGGGGCGATTGCGGTTCAGAGCTCGGAGGGTGCAGACGTGACCATCACCAACCCGATTGAGCTGAACGGCAACAATACGATTGCGGGTACCGGGCAAGGCGGATTCTTCGCCAACGTGGCGCCGATCACCGGCAACGGAGCCAACGCTACTGCCTTTGATATCCGTGATGGTGTGATCTATCAGTCAACGCCGCGTGGCACCATAAATCTCAGCGGGCCAAACAGCATCGGCGTGCGTATTCGCGGCGGTGGAAATATCTTTGATGGGTCCAGCACCAACATAGCCTCGGGTGTCGCGCTGGATACCGCCGAAGGCAATACCGTTTATTGGACCGATCACAGCGGATTGAGTGCGGGTGGTATCGCTGCGGTGCGCGTTGGCAATAACGGCGGGCTAACGATTAATGGCGATACTGCCGGGCCGAATTTTTACTACAGCACCATCAACGCTAATGCTGGCGCAGACACCATCTTGCTGGATAAAGGCGCAGCATCGTTAACCGCCAGCAACATCGGACTCTACAATTCTGGCGGCGGCACTGTACTGAACAATCGCGCGGAAACCAGCAATATTTCGCTGCAAGATGTCGGGATGAACACCGATGGCGGCACGTTAATTCGCTCCGCGACCTCATTCGATCCCAACGGTTATATGCTGGGTGCGGTGAGTGGCGCAGGCGCGACGGGCTACGTGTTCAGCAATGAAGATGGATCCACCACCAGCAACGATTTGATCATCCCACAAGGTTACAGCTTCTTTGTCTATGGCCCGGCAACCGGCGTGCGCGCCAACACCACCGGGCGCGTGATCGCCAACGGTAACATCATCGTTAACAGTTCCGATGGCGGCTCGGCGATTGTGACCAGCACCGCCAGCGAGGTGATCAACCGTGGCACCATCGTTTCGCTCAGCCTGGTTTCGCCCATTATCGATCTGCGTGGCGGCAACTCCGTATTTATCAATGAAGGCAACGTCACCGCGCCTTACCCGGAAACGGTAGTGGTCGCGGGTGGCGCTACCAATGATCAGATTGCATTGGTCGATGGCAACGTGGTGGGCGATGTGAACACCGGCAACGGCACCGACGTGGTCGAACTCATCGGTGGAACCATTGACGGCAGCGTGACGATGGGAACCGGTGCTAACAATGTGGCTACAATCGCCAACGTCAGTCTGGCAAACACGCGTCACATCACTACCGCAGGCGGCAGCGGCAGCACACTGAACTTTAGTGAGATTAACGCGCGCGGGGGTTCGTTCAGCAACGATGATCTGGCACGCGGCGTCAACCTCGGCGCGGGTTGGAGCACCATCAACTTCTACAACACGCAATTTACCCTTACCGATAATCTCAAGCTGGCGCACAGCACCATCAATGTAGATAGCGGCTCAACGCTGTTGGTTGGCGATCAGGTCAATCCGGTGTTGTCGGGCGAAACTGATGATTCGCTGGTGGTGAATAACGCCGGTACGTTGGATCTCACCAACGGCAGCGGCGCGGCGGGCAACACGTTGACCATTAACGGTGATTTGGCGTCGGCGGGCGGCAAGCTGGCGTTGCGGACACAGGGCGCGCAAAGCGACACTTTACGTGTTAACGGCAACGTGACCGGCACTACCTTTATCAATGATGCGCTGAGTGCTGCCACGCTAGCGGATAGCAATCGAGATGGCGTGATCTCCGCCAATGAAGGCGTTTCTCTGGTGCAGGTTGCTGGTAGCGCCAGCGCCAATAGCTTTGCGCTGCAACGGGGTTATGTCGCCGCAGGGCCGTGGCAATACGGGCTTTACAGCTTTGCTCCCGCGAATGGCAATACAACCTGGGATTATCGTCTGGCCAATAACTACGTTTGTGAAGAGGGTTCCGTTTGCCAGCCGCAGACAGCAGGCAGCGGCGCGGTGCGCCCGGCGCTAATTCCACAGCTTCCTTCGTACATTTCGGCGCCGGTCGGATTGGCTTATTACACCCTGGCAACCATTGGTGATTTGCATCAACGCTTGGGCGAATTGAGGCAGAATCCAGACGGATCAGCGGAGATGTTCATCCGTTATTCCGGCTCCAACCAGAAGTACAAAACTAACCTTGATACGGCGCATTATGGTTACGACTTTGACCTCGATTACAGCGCGGTGCAGTTCGGCGGCAACCTACTGCGGTTGGACGGCGAACAAGATAGTCTGCGCGGCGGCCTGGCTTACACGCGCGGCAATGCACGCATCCGACCGAATGCAGCTGATGGTTACAGCTCAACCGATTTCGACAGCGACAGCCTGGCGATTTACGGCACCTGGCAGCGCGAAAGTGGCTTCTATCTGGATGGCGCACTTTCACTCGATTGGCATCGTGGCGACACCGATATCGCTCGGCAGAAAGAGGTGGCGAAGCTGAAAGGCAAAGGGTGGACCGCATCGCTGGAGAGTGGTTATCCGTTCCAGCTGGCGAACGGCATTCGTCTTGAGCCGCAAGCGCAACTGCTGCATCTGCATTTGAAGATGGATGACTTCACCGACGACGATCAAACCAAAGTCTCTTACGACGATTATGACCAAACCATTGGCCGCGTCGGCGCACGTCTGGCGCGGACCTGGAACGATAGCGGCAGCGGGCAATATACGCCGTATCTGCGCACTAACTACTATCGCGGTTGGGGCGGCACGGCGAAAGTGAATGTCGGTGCCAGTAACAGCGAGGTCAGCGAGAGCTTCAACAGCGGCAAGTTCGGCCAGATGTGGGATGCCGGCATCGGCGGCAATGCGGCTTTCACTAACAATGTCTCGCTGTATGCAGAAGCCAATTACCGCAAAGAGATCGACGGCAACGGCGTGCAAGGCTGGAATTACAACGCAGGCGTACGCTGGGTGTTTTGATAAAACGGTTACCCTCACAAGCCCGCCGGTTTAGTTGACGGCGGGCTTTTTTAACGTGTTACGAACGCGGTAAAATTGACAACCTACCAATGGTAAGTTACTACTAGTAGCTTAACTATTGCGGAGGTTGACGCTATGCATGCTCTGATCGTTACTGCTCATCCGGACCAACATTCACACACGCACCACATCGTCTCGCAGGTGGCACAAGGTATTGCCGCTGGCGGCCACAGCTATGAAATTGCCGATCTGGCGGCGGAGCAGTTTGATCCGCGCTTTAATCAGGCCGATTTTGATCAGTTCAAAAGTGTCGCACCGTCGCCCGCCGACGTCGTAGCCGAGCAGCAGCGGCTGGATCGTGCCGATGCGTTGATTCTGGTTTATCCAATCTATTGGTGGTCGTTTCCGGCGCAGCTCAAAGGCTGGATCGATCGCGTTTTCACCCAAGGTTGGGCGTACGATGATGACGGCCAAACCGTGGTGAAAAAGCTCGGCCATTTGCAGGTGCATTTGCTGGCGCTGGGCGCGGCGAGTCAGCGCACCTATGTGCGTCGCGGCTATTTCAGCAGCATGCGCACGCAGATCGATGAGGGGATTTTTGGCTACTGCGGCGCGCCGGTGGTGACCAGCGAATTACTGCTGCCAACCGATGAAAATTATCCCGACGCACACTTTGCGCTGGCAAACCAACTTGGAAAGCGACTTTTTCACCTTAAGGAACCGGCATGAATCAACCCACTCGCCAGCGCATGACGCATCAGGCACGTCGTCAGCAACTGATTGGCGTGGCGTGGAATCTGGTGCGCGCGCAGGGCAGCGATGCGCTGACGTTAGGACGCGTGGCGGAAGAGGCGGGCGTCAGTAAACCGGTGGTCTACGATCATTTTGGCACGCGCCACGGCCTGCTTGCGGCGCTGTATGAAGATTTTGATCTGCGCCAGAACACGATTATCGAGGCGGCGATGCATGCCGCAGGCTCCAGCTTGGTTGAGCGCGCTAATGTGGTGGCGTCGAGTTATGTCGATTGCGTATTGACGCAGGGACGTGAAATCCCGGATGTGCTGTCGGCACTTGATAGCACGCCAGAACTGGCGGAAGTGAAGCGCAAATACCAGCTCGATTTCATTGAAAAATTCCGCAGCTGGTTTGCGGAGGCTTCGTTGCCGCAAGCCAGCATGTGGGGAATGTTAGGCGCCGCCGATGCGATTTCCAATGCGGTGGTGTGCGGTGACATCAGTCAGCAACAAGGATTGGCGGAACTTCAGGCGCTGATTCTGGCGCTGGTGGAGCGTCACCAATAACCTTTCATCCAGCCAACAGGAGCAACAGATGTCATTACGCGAGATTGATAGCGATTGCTGGCAACAACTGGAAACCGGCGCAAACCAGCCCGATGCCGGTTTTCACTTTTTAACGCTTGCTTCGGTTGATCAACAAGGCAAGCCGCAGGCGAGGACGCTGGTGCTGCGCGCGATTGACCGCGAAAAACGCACGCTGGAGTTTCACACCGATATGCGCAGCCCGAAATGGCAGGCGCTGGCGGTTAATCCAGACGTCACGGTTTTGGGATACAGCGCGAAAACCCAGCTGCGGTTGCAGGGAACGGTTAAGCTGCACGCCGCGCATAGTGCAGTGGCTGAAGCGGCGTGGCAACGATTATCGCCCCGGACGCAGCAAACCTATGCTGGCGCTGCGCCGGGAAGTGACATTGACCACCAATCCAACGATGTCGCTAACGCCGAGGATAATTTCGGCGTCTTGCTAATCCGAATTACCCAACTGGATTGGTGCCTGCTGGCACGGGACAACAATCAAAGAGCATTACTGAATTACACCGCCGACGGCGTGCTTGCCAGCGGCAAAAGGGTACATCCGTAGCTATGGCGTGCATTGTTGCTGCGCCTTGCGACGGACGTTAAACAGCAGAAAACTCGCCAGTGCCAATCCCCAAACGCCTGCTGCGCCATACAACAACACGCCGGAAAAACCGTCGGTCAGCACCTGCGCGGCAATATCGTGGGTCAGTGAAACCTCGCCGCCGCCGGCGATGCGCTCGGCCAGCGCATGCACATCACTTTGTCCCGGCATAATGCGTTGCAGACTCGCCGCGATGCCCGCCACCAGCAAGCTGCCCATCAGCGCGATATTGATGGCAAGCGTAATCAGGCGCGCGCTGATATCAATGCCCGATGCCATGCCGACGCGATTACCCGGCACCGATCCGGTTGTGGTGTTGGTCACCGGTGTGTTGGTCAGTCCGAGCGCTATTCCAGCAAGCAGCGCGCCTGGCAATAAACTCATCTGCTGCGCGACGGCGAACTTCATCAACATAAAGCCCGCGCCGATGGTGAATAATCCCAGCGGAATCATGCGCGCCGCGCCAAAGCGCACCACCAGTTTCTCGCCAAGCGGCGGCATCAGTAAGGTCGGCAAAGTGTAAGCCAGCAGCGCCAGACCGGTTGCCATGCTGCTGTAGCCAAGACCGCTCTGATAATAGACCGGCAGATAAATCATCAGCGGCCAGAAGCTGAAGTTCATGCCAATCGAGCCCATCAATGCGCCAGAAAAGGCGCGGATGCGGAACACCGAAAAATCAAACATTGGATGTGGATGGCGCTTCTCAATCCACACAAACAGCAGCGTGCTCAGCAGCGTAGCCAGCAAAATCAGCTGTGCCGCGATGCTGTTCCAGCCGAGGCTGCTGCCCTGCGTGATGAGGTAGGTTGCGCCGACGACGCTGAGCGATAAGGTGATCAGTCCGCCGAGATCGAGCTTTTTGGCTTCAGCATCGCGCGATTCCACCACATTTTTCAGCGCGAGGATCAGCGTCAGCAACGCGATAAATCCGTGTACCAAAAACACCCATTGCCAGCTAAACCAGGCGACCAGCATCCCGCCGATGATCGGGCCGAATCCCAGCCCAAAGCCAAAAGTAATGCCCCACGCGGCGAACGCACGGCTGCGCGCTTTTCCCTGCGGAAACTGGAACGACAGAATGGCAATCAGGCAGGTTAACATCGCGCCACCGCTTAATCCTTGCAGCAAACGTCCGACAATCAGCCACAGCGCATTGCCCGCCAACCCGCACATCACCGATGTCACGCCGAAGGCGATAATGCTGATAATGAAGATGCGCTTGCGTCCATAGGTGTCGGCCAGCGTGCCGGTGGCCATTAACACCGCGGTGCAGGCCAGCGTGTAGGCGTTCATGATCCACTGCAGTTCGCGGAAGCTGGCGTGCATCTCCCTTTCCAGCACCGGCAAAATCACCGGTACGCTGGATATTTCCAGTCCCGACATCAATGCGGCCAGACAAACCGCCATCAACGCCAACATGTTCTTCATACTCAATCCCTGCGATACGTTAAGAGCGTGCCAGCATGAAAGATTGGCGTGAAGGTGGAAATCTGCCCGCATGCCATATATCGTCAAGATCGTGCCAATTTCTCCGGTGACCTTTAATGCAAATGATTGCTCCGCTTCATGCCCGTTCGCCTGCACCGTTCAACCGCCGACTGGTTTTGCTGGCGTATGAATGTCTGTGTACTTTTGAATTCGGCATCGCCGTTGAGGCCTTCGGACGCGCCGACGAGGAGTTCGGCCAGCCTTTGTATGATTTAAGCGTGGCGTCGGTGGAAGAGGGTGTATTTGGCGCGCAAGGCGGCGTGCGGCTGGTGGTCGACGGCGGACTTGAGCTGCTGGAAGAGGCGGGCACCATCGTGATTCCCGGCTGGCGCAGCGTGCACGAACCAGCGTCGGATCAGCTTATCGCCGCGTTACAAAAAGCCCATCGCAACGGCACGCGTATTGTTTCGATCTGCGCAGGCAGTTTCGTGTTGGGCGCTGCGGGATTGCTGGATGGCAAGCGCGCGACCGCACACTGGAACAGCACCGAGATTCTGGCGCAACGCTTCCCGCAGGTGCAGGTTGAGCACGGCATGATTTATGTCGATGAGGGCAGCATCATTACGTCAGCGGGCGGCGCAGCGGGCGTGGATTTGTGTCTGCATCTGATTCGTCGCGATTATGGTATTGAAGTGGCAAACCGCACCGCGCGCCGCATGGTGACGCCGCCGCTGCGCGAGGGCAATCAGGCGCAGCTGATTCAGCAGCCGGTGCCGCAGCGCGCGGCAAAAAATCTTTCGCCGCTGCTCGATGATTTGCGCAATCACCTCAATACGCCGCTGGTGATTGATCAACTCGCCCGGCAAGCTGGCATGAGCCGCCGCACCTTTTTACGCCGCTTCCATGACGCCACCGGCACCACGCCGGGAGAATGGATGTTGAGCGTGCGGCTGGAAAAAGCCTGCGCACTGCTGGAGAGCGGCAAGCTGAGCATTCACCAGGTTGCCGAGCAGGCGGGATTTGGCTCGCCAGAAACCTTGCGCCATCACTTCAGACAGCGGCTGAATACCACGCCGACCAACTGGCGCAAAGCATTTAGTGAAAGAGGGATAACGCTATAGTTTCAGGCATTCATGGCGTAATGCCGATCAGTTAAGCGCCGCATCAAATCACCGCACCTTCCGTAGCGGCGCGATTTATCGCGCAATGAATTGCGCCGCTACAATATGTGCTCTCGGTAATTAGGGTTTTTCATATCTTAACTGACGTGCATTACGCCATTCATGGCGACCAATTTGAATTTAATTGCCGCGATAAGTCGAATAACCAAACGGGCTCAACAGCAGCGGAATATGGTAGTGCTCGCCGTTGCTTTCCATATTGAACTCGACCGGAATTTCCGGGAAGAAGGTTTTCTGGTTGTTCATTTTGTAATAGTCACCGGTTTTGAACACCACGCGATAGCTGCCTGCGCTGGCGGTTTTATCTTCCGGGAACAGCGCGCTGATTCTGCCGTTGCTGTCGGTTTTGCCGCTGGCTAATTTCACCCAGTTATTGTTCTGTTTCTGATCGAGTTCAACCTCAATACCCGCTGTCGGTGAGCCTGTCTGCAGGTTCAATACATGTACGCTGAGCGGATTTTTTGGTGCTGCCGGTTGTGCTGCTCCTGCTGACAGGCTGGTAGCAATCAGGATGGCGCTGGCTGAGGTAAAGAGAGTTTTCATTAAAATATCCTTTTTAAGCAGGTGAATGTGCTGCAATCCTGGATGCTTCGACAACAAAATCATAATTGATAAGACTAAATGTGAAATTTCTGAGATCAAACGGTGAGGCAACTGTGTGCTGACATCGTAGGGTGCGCATTCATGCACACCTGGTCACCATAAATGGCGACCCTACGAGATTCAGAACAATTATGAGTTATGGAAATGCAGTTCTGATGCATCCTAATAGTTGTGTACAAATAGAACCTTAAGTCCGGGATTTATTATTAGCCTGCAAATGTAATTTTCTGGTTAATAAGCGAAGGGGAAAACCAGGATAAGCGAAGCGGCAAATAAACTGAGACTGATCAAGAAATAATCAATTATTCGGAATTTTCGCTAAGAATAACCCTCCTGACATGGATTAATCTGTATTTAAGCGAAGCGTAAATACAGTATCAGGAGAGTGTTGTGCAGAAGTAGAATGCCGTTAAACGTTTATTCTTTTAGGCAGAATGTTATTTGCGTCGGCTGATTTTTCCTCCTTTTCTTCCTGCTTCAATGGCACGCTCCGGGTCGTTTTTGAAGTTGCCGCTGCTAGCCTGACCACCTTTGCGCCCGGCTTCTGCCGCGCGTTCCTTATTCTCTGCGAAGTTGCCAGCACCACCACGACGTTGCGTCTTTTTTTCTTCCTCATCGGGTTGCTTCTTAGCGTCCGTCATTGGTTCTCCTCTCTCTCTTAAATACCAACTTGATGCAAAATAAATGTAGTGCCATTTTTACCAGTTTCAAGCCTGGAGTAATCTTAAGTGTTAATTCTAAGAGCCTTGCTTGTGTTAATTCCAGTTAAATTTTCGTTTGTCGCTAAATGTAACTACCATTAGTTATGTTGTGGGGTTTTTTAACGTTAAGAAGAAAGATTCCCGGGCCCGATAATAAGCGAAGCGGTAAGCGTGTTTACTTATAACCTTAATCGCAATTCCTGCGCGCATTACTTGCAGCTTCACGCTTGCTTGCTACGTTTAATTAATCTTCTTATTTAGCCTAAATTAACGCTTCGCTTATTTTTCTTTTATTAGCCTAAATGAGCTGATGTTTAACCCATCAGGCAGCTAACAGTCGGTGTTTTACGCGAAAACCGCTCTGTCGATGTTCTTCTCACTACCGGAGCAAATCGATGACCAAGGAATTTGTGTATCTGGATTGGCTGCGCGATGCGCATGCGATGGAAAAACATGCTGAGCCTTTGCTGCAGGCAGCTACGCTGCGGCTGGAGGAGTTCCCATTGTTGCAGGCGCGCATGAAGCAATACGCACAGCAAACTGCTGAACAGCAGCAGTGGGTGAAAGAGGTTTTGAAACGCTACGACAGTAACTGGTCAGCGCTTAAAGACGCGTTAGGACGATTGTCGATCGTTGGGCAAGCCGCCAGCGATATGTTGCGCAATGAAGAGGGCGTGCGCATTGCGGTAAGCTGCTACGTGTTCTGTAACTACAAAGTGGCGACGTACACCGCATTGCTGGCTGCAGCGCAGCAGGCGGCGGACAGCAAAGGCATCAAGACTTTCCAGCTGATCCTGCAACATGAAATCCTGATGGCGGATTGGTTACTGCATCAGCTGCCGGACGTGGCGAATGAAGCCATTTTGCACAGCGCGACAGCCGCAGTTTAATGGATAAGTGTCAACGGTCAGCAGCCTGGCTCTGCTGACCGCTACATTTGGCGTGGATTGCAAACGTTGCAGATAAATAAACTGTTTCCTCTGAGTCAAATTGCTGCAAATGATAAAATTAAGATCATTCTTTCGCTATCCGTAAGGTCAGAGAGAACCTTTATTATAAATTAAGCAAAAAAACCAAATTGCGGGTTGTATGTTATTTCCTATCATTAAATGAAACTGATCAATGAAATCGATTTCAGGAAAATAACACGCCGCGAATATTATTTGCAATGTGCCGCTATCAACGCTCGCCTCTAATGTTAATGAAATAGCTGACGATAACAGCAGGGATGCTGCCGATTAACTTTCGGAGCCTGTTCTTTTTTTAAAATAACACCGTTGTCTTCTCTGCTTTTCAATCAAAATCATTGAGGTTTCTAAATGGACGTAGTTCAAAGATTTTCGCGTAATGTAAAGTTGCGAACCAAACTCACAATATCCTCTGTGCTCAATATCGCGATGCTACTTCTGGTGGCGTTGCTCGGACTAAATTCGCTGTTCTTAGCTGAAACCGGCGTTAACGGCATGATGAAAGACGATTACCCGACTATTGCATTGGGCAACCGATTAATTGATGAGATCAACGTGACGGTGCAGCAGCAGGCGCTGCTGCTGAGCCCGATTGATGCGCAACGCCGGGTAACGATTCAGAGCAATCTTCAGGATGCCTCGAAGAAAATTACCGAAACCTATAAACAATTAGGTGAGCTGGCAACGGATGAAGAATCAATTGCCTTTCTCAAGCGCGTGGAAATGAAGCGAGCGGAGTTCCTTAAAGAGCGAAACACATTTTTCGATTTAGTGAACAGTGATGTGACAAAAGCAGTGGATTTCTATTTTTCTTCATTAGCCTCAGCGCAAAGGAATTATATCGATGAGGTTGAGGGATTTATTACCCTGCAAGAGCAGCAAATGAAGGGCTCTTATAATAATTTCATGGCGTCATACAGCAAAACCAAGATCTCCATGCTGATTATTTTTGTGGTGGCTATTTTGCTTTCAGCATTTATCGGCTGGATTATTATCCGCTCGATTACGGTGCCATTGAAAAAAGTGATCGCCTTTCTTGGGCGAGTGGCGGATGGCGATCTCAGCTCTGATTTTCATGAACAGCGAAAGGATGAAATGGGGCAGTTAATTAATGCCATCCAGCAGATGCAGGAAAAGATGTCGGATATTGTCAGCCATATTCGCATTAGCGCGGAACAGATATCGGGCGGCGCCAGCGAAATAATGTCGGGCACCAACGACCTCGCGGCGCGCACGGAAGAGCAGGCCAGCTCGGTAGAGCAAACGGCGGCCTCGGTGGAGGAATTCAGTGCCACCATTAGCAACACGCGTAATAACACCCATGTTGCCGCCGATCTCTCCGCCAAAGCGGAAACCACGGTGGGACGCAATGCCAGCATGATGGACAACGTCGCCACCAAAATGGCCGAAATCAATGATTCAGCCAGCCGTATGGCGGACATCATCAACCTGATCGATTCCATTGCTTTCCAGACCAATATTCTGGCGCTCAATGCTGCGGTAGAAGCCGCCCGCGCCGGTGAACATGGCCGCGGTTTTGCCGTGGTGGCGCAGGAAGTACGCGCGCTGGCGCAGAAAACAGCAACCTCGTCGCATGAGATCCGCAATTTGATTGAGGAGTCGTCCACGCGTATTGCCGATGGGCGCGATATGGTGACGGATGCCAATAAATTGATGAACGGCATGATGTCGAACGTGGCCGAGATGAAAGAGCTGCTGGTGCAGATCAATCAGGCCAGCACCGAACAGGCGGACGGCATCAGCCAAATCAACACCGCAATTAGCCAGATTGATATCACCACGCAACAGAATGCGTCGCTAGTGGAACAATCGCTGGCGGCGTCGGCGATGCTGAGCGAGCAGGCGGCGAATATGGTGAATAGTGTGAGCGTGTTTACGCTGCGTCAAACCGCTTAATGCGAGGGTGATCCAGAACGGCATGTGCGCGTTCTGGATCTTTTTTTAGATTGCTGGATATTCGCCGGTACCTTCTGGCCACGGCGTCAGCAGATCAAAGCCGGTTTCGGTCACGGCGATGGTGTGTTCCCACTGCGCCGATAGAGAGCGGTCTTTGGTGACTACCGTCCAGCCATCTGACAGCACGCTGGTGCCGGCTTTGCCCGCGTTGATCATCGGTTCGATCGTGAAAATCATGCCTGCTTGTAACGCCAGTCCCGCGCCCGGCGTGCCGTAATGCAGAATCTGCGGATCGCCGTGATACACCTCGCCAACGCCGTGACCGCAATATTCGCGCACCACCGAGAAACCGGCTTTTTCCGCCACCTGCTGAATGGCCGCCCCGATGTCGCCTAAGGTCGCGCCCGGTTTTACCACTTTGATTCCAGCCACCATCGATTCGTAAGTGATATCCACCAGACGTTTAGCGCGCACCGACGGCTGACCGACGTAATACATGCGGCTGGTGTCGCCGTACCAGCCATCTTTGATGATGCCGACGTCAATATTGACGATGTCGCCATCCTTGAGCTTTTTTTCGCCCGGAATGCCGTGACACACCACGTGATTCACTGACGTACAGGTGGTTTTGCTGTAACCGTGATAGCCGATATTCGCTGGAATGACTTTCAACACGTTTACCACGTAATCATGACAAATCGCGTCCAGTTCATCGGTGGTGACGCCCGGTTTGACGTACGGCGTGATGATCTCCAGCACTTTAGCGGCGGCGTGTCCGGCGGCACGCGCCAGTTCGATCTCTTCAGCGGTGTGCAGTTTGATGCTCATTACGCGATTCCCTGCGAGGTAAATAAAGGATGGTCGAGCAGCTGCGCTAAATCTGCGCCGCTGTCGCGTTCAACGCGCATCAGCAAGCGCGTCAATTCCTGATGATTGAGTGACGGATAAATTTCGGCCAGCATGCCGATCTTCATCCAGTGTTCCGCCTGCGCATTGATGGAACGGCTCATCGCCGTGCTGGCGATGCGCAGATTCTCATGCATTAAGTCAGAGATTTTTACGATGCCCATGGTGCAACCTATATATGAAACGTATGTGATATGTATATAAGTTACCGTTTTAGGCTGGGATATGCAAAAAAGGGGTGAAGCCAATCCATGGCAGACAAAATCCTAAGGCGCCTTACTCAGACTTTGTTGGAGGACGACGACTTATCTTGCCTCCTTTCCTTCCCGCTTCAACGGCGCGTTCAGGATCGTTTCTGAAGTTGCCTCCACTGGCTTTGCCTCCCGCTCTGCCAGCTTCTTTCGCACGTTCTGGATCGTTGGCAAAATTCCCTGCGCCGCCTCTGTAGCTCTGTTTGTTCATAGGAAGACCTCTTATCAATGTTCCGTTAGATTTGAGGACTAGCTAGTCACGCTGAAATTTTAGTTGGCCTTTTAGGTAAAGCCAGGCCGCAAATGACAATCATTGAAATCGATCATGAAAAAATTTTTTAAATGTTTATCGATTTAACCGTGACCTTCGTCACATTTTACAATTCCTGACTATACTTCTGCCTTTTGGGTTTCAACCTTTGCGCTATAAGGCGCGTTCAATATGCAGGGAACAGGAATGGACACATCGCAGCAAAACAGTGACGACGATTCAGCGCTAAGTAATCTCACCGTCAAACAGCGCATCTTCTTCGTGGTGTTAGTGGCGACCATGGGCGCGCTGGCCTTTGGTTATGACACCGGGATTATCTCGGGTGCCTTGCCGTTCATGACCTTGCCGCCTGATCAGGGCGGACTCGATCTCACGCCGTTCACCGAAGGTTTAGTCACTTCATCACTGATTTTTGGTGCCGCGCTGGGTGCTTTCCTCAGTGGTTATTTCTCCGACCGCTTTGGTCGCCGCATCACGCTGCGTTCTCTGGCGCTGATTTTTGTACTGGGCGCGATTGGTACCGCGTTAGCGCCGAACCTGCACGTAATGGTGGCGATGCGTTTTCTGCTGGGGATTGCGGTAGGCGGCGGTTCCTCCACCGTGCCGGTGTTTATTGCCGAAATTGCCGGACCAAAACGGCGTGCGCCGCTGGTAAGCCGCAACGAGCTGATGATTGTTTCCGGTCAGCTGCTGGCTTATGTGGTCAGCGCGGTGATGAGTTTTACGCTTAACGATCCGCATCTGTGGCGTTACATGCTGGCGATGGCAATGATTCCGGGCGCTTTACTGTTCATCGGCACCTTCTTTGTGCCGGCGTCGCCGCACTGGATGGTGGCAGAAGGGCGTATCAAAGAAGCGAGCCGTATTCTTCACAAATTGCGTGAAACGCCGCGCGAAGTGAAAAAGGAGATGACGGAAATGCGCCAGCACGCGAAGGCGGCGCGTCAGGGGCCGTCAGCGCGTGAGCTGCTGAAAGAGAAATGGATTCTTCGCCTGCTGCTGGTGGGCGCGGGGCTCGGCATTGTTATCCAGTTCACCGGCGTGAACGCCTTTATGTACTACACGCCGGTGATTCTGAAAACCACCGGCATGGGCACCAACGCCTCGATTGCGGCGACCATCGGTAACGGGATTGTCTCAGTGCTGGCCACCATGGTGGGCATCAAAGCGGTGGGACGTTTTGGACGTCGCACCATGCTGATGACCGGTTTGACGGTGGTGATCGCCATGCAGCTGGCACTCGGCTGCGTGCTGCTGTTGATGCCACAAGACATGACGCAAAGTATCTTCGCGCTGGCGGCGATTCTGGTGTTCCTGTTCTTTATGCAGATGTGCATTTCGCCGGTTTACTGGCTGCTGATGTCGGAGCTGTTCCCAATGAAAGTGCGCGGCGTGCTGACCGGCGCTGCCGTTTCGTTCCAGTGGATCTGTAACGCGGCGGTGGCGTTTGCTTTCCCGCCGCTGCTCTCCGCCACCGGCAATGGCGCATTCTTTATCTTTGCGGCCATCAACGTCGGCTCGCTGATCTTCGTGATCACCATGCTGCCGGAGACCAAAGGCAAATCACTCGAAGAGATCGAAAACGAGATGCGTGAGCGGTTTAGCGAGCAGGAGCAGGATCAGCAGACCGCGTAGCGATGCTTGAGAATTCCTGGTCACGGGAGGAAGATACGCATCTTTCACCGGGCCAGGATTTCCCATGCTAATCACCGCCGAGAACACGCGCACCTTCAATACCGACATTCGTCTGGCCTGCACGCTGGCCGCCGTTGCGGGCGCACTCAACACCGCAGCGTTTGAAACGGTCGGCTTCTTCTCGGCGAACATGACCGGCAATGTCTCCTCACTTTCCGACCATCTGGCGAAAGCCAATCTGCACGTCGGCCTGTTTTTTCTGCTTATCGTGTTGCTGTTTATCGCCGGGTCGTCGGTCTCAACGCTGATTATCAACTCCGGCAGACGGCGCCAGATTCGCGGCATTTACGCCATCAATATCCTGATTGAAGGTATCGCGTTGCTGCTGCTCGGCGTGATTGAAAGCTGGTTCCGCTTTAGCGGCTCTGGCGTGCTGCTGGTGCTCAGCCTGAGTTTTTTGATGGGACTGCAAAACGCCGTCGTGACGCGTATCTCCAACGCCCGCGTGCGCACCACGCACGTTTCCGGCACCGCGACCGATATCGGCATTGAGCTGGCGATGCTGTTTGATGTGCTGCGCCGCAAAGAATCGCCTAAAGATGCGCCGCTGTATATTGAGCGGCTTAAGCTGCATTTTTACACCGTGCTGGCGTTTTTGGGCGGCGGTGTGTTGGGGATTTGGCTGCTGCAGTGGATGAGTTATCTGTTGCTGATGGTGATTGGTGCGCTGCTCAGCGTGCTGGCTTTGGCGGCACTCAAACGGATCTAATCGGTGACCGGCTTCACACTTTTCCACAACGTTCGCTAAAACTGCTTGCCACTTTTTCCGCGCTGTTAGCATGATAGCGCCCGTTGAGGATTGTTACTGTTCGGCAGGCAAAACCTGAGACGCGCCCTTTTTCAGTTGAAGAGGGCGCGTCTCAGGTTTTTTTTTGCACGAAATTCGGGGCGAACCTCAGAACGCAGATTCCGTAGCGGCGCAATTTATTGCGCGATAAATCGCGCCGCTACGGAATCTGCGGTGATGGAATGCAGTGTTCAACTCATCAGCATCAGGGCATGGTTCAGGAGAAAGAGTGATGCAATATCAGGAACTGGCGGATGACATCGTTGCCGGTGTTGGCGGCAAAGAGAACATCATCAGCGTGATGCACTGCGCCACACGCTTACGCTTCAAACTGAAAAACAGTCAGAAAGCGCAAACGGCGGCATTAAAAAACAATCCTGGCGTGATCATGGTGGTGGAGAGCGGTGGCCAATATCAGGTGGTGATTGGCAATCAGGTGGCGGAAGTGTATCGCGAACTCACGGCACGTCACGCGCTGGATAATCAGAGCGAGGCCGCAGATAACGCTGCACCGCAAGGTTTGTTTGCACGCTTTATCGATCTGGTTTCCGGCATCTTTACCCCGTTTATCGGCGTGATGATCGCCACCGGCATCATCAAAGGGTTGCTGGCGTTGGCGCTGGTGCTTGGCGTGATGAGTGCCGACAGCGGCAGCTACAAAGTGCTGTTTGTGGCCAGCGACGGTTTGTTCTACTTCCTGCCGATTTTGCTCGGCTACAGCGCCGGTAAAAAATTCGGCGGCAATCCGTTTGTCAGCATGGCGATTGCCGCTGCGCTGGTGCATCCGATGATTCTTGAGGTGCTGCAACAGCAGCAGCAGGGCAATGCGCTGACCTTCATCGGCATCCCGCTCGAGGTGCTGAACTACAGCTCATCAGTGATTCCGATTATCTTTGCAGCCTGGGTTTCCAGCCTGATTGAACGCTGGGTGCATCCGCGTTCGCCTGTCGCGGTGCGTAACTTCACAACGCCGTTGTGCTGCTTGCTGATCACTGTGCCGCTAACGTTCCTGGCGATTGGTCCGGCGGCGACCTGGCTGAGCCGCATGCTGGCCGAAGGCTATCTGTGGATTTACAGCCTGAGCCCAATGATGGCGGGTGCGGTGATGGGCGCGATTTGGCAAGTGTGCGTGATTTTCGGTCTGCACTGGGGCTTGGTGCCAATCATGCTGAACAACCTCGCTAACTTTGGTCACGACACGCTGCTGCCATTGCTGATGCCTGCGGTGCTGGGCCAGGCGGGCGCAACGCTCGGCATCTTCCTGCGCACTCGCGAAGCGAAACTTAAAGCGATGGCGGGATCGGCCTTTACCGCCAGCATCTTCGGCATCACTGAACCGGCGGTATATGGCGTGACGCTGCCGCGTCGTCGTCCGTTTATCTTCGGCTGCATCGGTGGCGCCCTGGGCGCGGCAATCCTCGGCTTCTGGCACACCACCATTTACTCCTTTGGTTTCCCGAGTGTTTTCACCTTTATTCAGGTGGTGCCGAACAGCGGCATTGATGCCAGCGTGCTGGCGGCGTTTGCCGGTGCGGCGGTGGCGCTGATCTTCGCTTGCGTGAGCACCTATCTGTTTGGTCTGACCGAGCCCGCAGCCGAAGTGGTTGCGCCGCCGGCAGCGGCAGCTCCGCCCACCAGCCTGACGCGCCGCGAAAGCGTGGTCAGCCCGATGGCGGGCGATGTCATTCCGCTCGATCAGGTTAAAGACGAAACCTTTGCCAGCGGATTGCTCGGTAAAGGCGCGGCGATTATTCCGCAGCAGGGCCGCGTGGTTTCGCCGATCGATGGTGTAGTGTCGTCAATGTTTCGCACCGGCCATGCGATTGGCCTGACTTCGGCGCAGGGCGCGGAAGTGCTGATCCATGTCGGGCTCGATACCGTGAAGCTTGATGGACAATATTTCTCTCCGAAAGTAGCGAACGATCAGCCGGTCAAAGTGGGCGATCTGCTGCTGGAGTTCGATCTTGATGCGATTAAAGCCGCAGGATTTGATCTCACCACGCCGGTGCTGGTGAGTAATAGCGATGACTTTGTGGATGTGTTAACCCTGAGCCGCACGGCCGTGAGCGAAGGCGCTCCGTTGTTGGCCGTGCTGAAATAATAGAGGAGCAAACAGATGACTAAACGTTTCCCGGACGGATTTTTATGGGGCGGCGCCGTTGCCGCTAACCAGGTTGAAGGCGCGTATCAGGAAGGCGGCAAAGGTTTATCGACCTCCGACCTGCAACCCAAAGGCATATTTGGTGCGCGCGTCGAGCGCAGCGGTGACGATTTTGGCATCAAAGATACCGCCATCGATTTCTATAACTGCTTCCCAGAGGACATTAAACTGTTCGCCGAAATGGGCTTTACCGTGCTGCGCACCTCGATTGCCTGGACGCGCATCTTCCCGCAGGGCGACGAAGCGGAACCCAATGAAGCGGGCCTGGCTTATTACGATCGCCTGTTCGATGAGATGGCTAAATATAACATCACGCCACTGGTGACGCTGTCACATTATGAAATGCCCTACGGCTTGATCAAAAAGTATGGCGGCTGGGGCGATCGCATCACCATTGATTGCTTCGAACGCTATGCGCGCGCGGTGTTCACCCGCTTCCAGCACAAGGTGAAGCTGTGGCTGACCTTCAATGAAATCAATATGTCGCTGCATGCGCCGTTCACCGGCGTCGGTCTGGCGGAAGAGAGCGATCAACAGGCAATCTATCAGGCGATTCATCATCAGCTGGTGGCGAGTGGACGCGCGGTGAAAGCCTGCCACGAAATCGTTAAGGACGGCAAAATCGGCAACATGCTGCTGGGCGCGCTGCTCTATCCGCTGAGCTGCCGTCCGGCGGACGTGCTGGAAACCTTGCAGCAGAACCGCGAATGGCTGTTCTTTGGCGATGTACAAGTGCGGGGCGCGTATCCGGCCTATATGAAACGCTTCTTTGCCGATCGTGACATCAGCATTGAGATCACCGATGCCGATAAGCGCGACCTGCAAAACACCGTCGATTACATCTCCTTCAGTTACTACATGACCGGCTGCGTCACCACCAATGAAGAGGAGAACCAGAAAGCGCGCGGCAACATTCTCTCGATGGTGCCGAACCCGCATCTGCCGAGTTCCGATTGGGGCTGGCAGATCGATCCTGAAGGGCTGCGCATTCTGCTTAACATCCTGTATGACCGCTATCAGAAGCCACTGTTTATCGTGGAAAACGGGCTCGGTGCCAAAGATGTGGTGGAAGCGGACGGGCAAATTAACGACGATTACCGCATCCAGTATCTCAACGATCATCTGGTGCAGGTGCGTGAAGCGATTGAAGATGGTGTCGAGGTGTTGGGTTATACCTGCTGGGGACCGATCGATTTGGTCAGCGCGTCAAAAGCCGAGTTCTCCAAGCGTTATGGCTTTATTTACGTTGACCGTGATGATGCAGGTAACGGCACGTTGGCGCGTTCACGTAAGAAGAGTTTCTTCTGGTATCAGGACGTGATTCGTAGTCATGGTGCGGCGTTGAAATAGCCAGTGAATAATTAAGCGCCGCACATATCGTAGCGGCGCAATTTATTGCGCAATGTCGGGATGGGCACGGTGCCGCCATTGAAATGCGCGATGAATCGCGCCGCTACGGAACGTGCGCGTTACAAATTTGGTCATGCCTCATCCGCATCATCCTGCAACGCCAGCGTCTCTTTGCGTACCCGCTCAATATGAATGGTGAGGAACATGCGTTCCTCGCTGGAGAGCTCATACAGATATTTCTGCTGAATATGCTGGTCAATCTTCACCGCACATTGATAGGCGAGCGGATATTTGTCGCGCACCACATCATGTAAAGATTCATCCTCGCTCCACACGCCGCGTTTGCCCAACATGCGTTGCGCAAAGAACTTCAGGTGGTTGACGAAGCGGTTGTAACTTAAGCTCTCGGTGCGGTAATCCAGCTGCAGGCGATACTTCACGATATGCAGGATCTCCTGCATAAATTGCGTGATGTGCGAAACATCGGCGAAATCGCTACCAAGCTGCGCATTCACCAGATGCAGCGCGATAAATCCGGCCTCATCTTCCGGCAACGCTACGCCCAGCCGCTTGTTAATCAGTTCCAGCGCTTCGATACCCAATGAAAACTCTTTCGGATAAAGCGTTTTGATTTCCCACTTCAACACGTTGCGAATCGGGATGCCTTGCTGGTGGCGTTCAATCGCAAAATGGCAGTGATCGCACAGCGCGATAGAGAGGCTTTCATGCAGCGGCTGGCCCAGCTGCTGACGCGCATTGGCAATGATCAGTTCGCTGGTGGTGATCACCTCGAGCGGGATATCCGACAGCAGTTCGCTCAGCCGGCCGGTTAAGGTATCACTTTGCAGCGCAAACACTTTTTCGATCTGCTGCGCATCCAGTTCGTCGCCAACGCGCTTCTGAAACGCCAAACCGCGTCCCATCACAACCTGTTCTTTGCCGTTGTCGCCCAGCACCACCGCGACATTATTGTTGAGGATTTTCGCGATTTTCATTTTTATCTGCCCTGAAAATAAAAAACCTGACCCACCGGAAGGACGGCGTGTCAGGTTTTGCCTGCGCTGAACGCAGTAACAATCTCGCAAGATCATAATCGGCTGTGCCTTCCCGACAAGCAGAGCGACAGTTAAATGTGAAACGCATCATATTTCCAGCGCAATTAATCAGATGCGTCAAAGGCTCAATTTAACGATTGTAAGGATAGCGTAAGGAAATGATCAGATTTCTATAAAGTTTGCGTTAAGGCTGCCGATAGTACCGTAACGTTAATTTAACAGGAGTTGCGTACATGACTGGGATTTCAACATTAGGCGTCGGTTCAGGACTGGGTTTAAGCACCATTCTCGACAAACTGACTGTGGCAGAAAAACAATCGCTGGCCCCGATTTCCAAACAACAATCCGCCGCGACCGCGAAGTTGTCCGCCTACGGCACGCTTAAAACCGCGATTCAGACCTTTCAGACGGCAAACAATAAATTAAACGATGCCGCGCTTTATACCTCGACCACCACTGCATCCAGCTCCAGCGCGTTTAGCGCCGATTCCAACGGCAATGCGCTGGCGGGCAAATACACCATTAGCGTGCAGAAGCTGGCGCAATCGCAGACGCTAACCAGCGATACTAAAACCGATATCAAAGCGGCGATTGGTAGCGATGCCGCGTCCAGAACCCTGAAATTTATTAACGCCGAAGGTAAAGAGAAGAGCATCACGCTGACCAAAGATCAGACTTCGCTTTCGGCGATTCGCGACACCATCAACAAATCCGACGTTGGCGTCACCGCCAGCTTGATCAAGGTGTCGGCCACTGAATACCGTTTGTCATTGACGTCATCGGCATCCGGCACCGCCAATGCGGTGAAATCGCTGAGCGTGACCGGCGATGATACCTTGCACGATTTTATCGGTTTTGATGCGTCAGATGCGGCCAGCAGCGGCATGGCGCAAAGCGTTGAGGCGCAGAACGCCAAGCTGACCGTGAACAATGTGGCGATTGAGAGCAGCAGCAACGTGATCGCTGACGCGGTAGAAGGCATCACGCTGAAGCTAAACGATGAAACCAGCGGCAACCAAACGCTGACGGTGAGCAGCGATACCAACAAGGCGAAAACCGCCATTACCGATTGGGTGAATGCCTATAACTCGCTGCAGGATACGATGGCGAGTTTGACCAAATATACGCCGGTGGATGCGGGTAAAGATCCGGACGGGAAGAATGGGGCGCTGATCGGCGACGGTACGCTGCGTAATATCCAGGTGCAGATGAAAAGCATCCTGGCGAACAGCTCCGGTTCCAGTGTTTATAAAACGTTATCGCAGGCGGGCATGACTACCGATCCCACCAGCGGCAAGCTTAATCTGGATGCCGCCAAACTAACCACCAGCTTGCAGGTAAAACCGGAAGCGATTCGCGATATGTTCGCCGGCGATGGCAAGAAAACCGGCGTTTCGACGGTGCTGAACACCACGTTCACCGCATTCCTCAGCAGTAAAGGCGTGCTGCAGGGCGCGACGGATACCATCAGTAAAAAACTGAATACGTTGACCGATCAGTACAATACCGCCAGCAAACGTATCGATGACACTATCGCGCGGTATAAAAAGCAGTTCACCAATCTGGATAAGATGGTCAGCGTGTTGAATAACACCAGTAACTATCTCACCGAGCAGTTCAGTAATAGCACCAAGACCAATAAGTAAGCGTAAATCGGTCGCCATAAATGGCGACCCTACGGTCTGATGAATCC